>CAYXFV010000004.1:0-76762 GCA_964464365.1 uncultured Nitrosomonas sp.
TCGATAGTTTTACCCTGCAACGCCAGTTGCCGGGTAAATTCCGCCAGATCATCGGGTGGATTTTGTTTTTCCGTAGAAGTCATGTCAATATCGGCAGGCAGTTTAATGGTGAGTAAATCGTTTCTATCCGTATGCAGACCTAGAGGAATTTCCACATAAGAGCGGTCGCTGACCGGTAGAACAGTTGTCACAATCGTGCCATCGGAGTGTGTCGTGGTAATGACGGTTGCTCCGTTGATGGTTTCTTCTATCGATTCAGGCGGCTTGCCGTTACCATCGCCGTCGCCTTCTTCTTCACCGTCGCCGGGTGGAGAATTACTGCCGTTATCAGGTGGCAGGGGTTGTGGGGGTTGCGGCGCCGGTGGAGAAGGGGGATTGCCGTTACCGTTACTGCCGCCACTACCACCGCTGCTGCCGCTTGAAAGTGTGACAGTAATACCATTTGCCGGTGAGATCGGCGATATCCATGGCGGCATTGGTTCCAGTCATCCAATCATCGGCTGCGGCCAGATTGTAATTTGTCGCATCATTTGATGCTGTGCCTGTCTTATTCAGGAGCGGTTCTACAGCAATCCTGTCTTTCGTGCCCAAAGTCAGCGTAAATTTCGTAGCGGAGATGATTTCAATATTTGGGGTATTGGTTAATGTGTACTCTGCGCCGCCTTCACCGGTGAAGGTAAATGTGTTGGCGATGATGTCGTTGAGCGCACCGCTGGCTTTGACAAAATTTTCGCCCGTGACGACCAGAACGCCAGTGTTGACATCATAAGTGGCTGAGGTAATCGTGGGCTCTTGCACATTACTGACGGTGACCGCATTGCCGGTGAGATCGGCATTATCCGGTTCAACATGCCAGCAGCCCGTCGCCGCTGCGATACTGAGCGGAGTTGTATCGGCGGCAACTGCGCCGTTTTTATTCAACAAACCTTCCACATGGATCTGATCGATTTCATTCAGCACCACGGCAAATTTGGTGTCCGAAGTGATTTCAACGTTTGGCGAGGTGAGTGTGTACGATACGTCACCTTGTCCGGTCAACGTCAGTTTGGAGACATCAATGTCATTCAGTGCGCCGGGTGTGGCTACCATGTTTGTACCGGTAACGAGCAATGTATTGGTATCGGCATCGTATGTGGCGGAAGTGATTGTGGCTGCGTTAAAAACAATATCGTCAATGGCTGGTATAGTAGCAACGCTGAGGAAGCGAAGGAGTATGTAATCAATATATTGTCAAATGCCGAGTTAAATGTCAGCAATCCACCGTATCTTGCATCACCACCATACTGACCTTGCAGCGTATAGGTGATATTGTCGTCTGAATCGCTGTCGGTTAAATCGACGAATTCTTCATCCACAACGAGGCCGCCGTCCCGGTAAGCAGAAATATACACAGAGGTTGAGCCCGTCGCATTAGCAACAGCAAGCTTGAATGAATTGAACTGAAAATCGGAACTATCTGCGGATGCGAAGAAAAATTCGACAAATCCACTGCCCGGGTGATTGATGATAATGGATCGTCCGCCGGATTGATTTAATATATTCGGGCGCTCTGAGAAATTCAGATTGGCTATACCAAGCGTGACTGAATCAGGGTCGTCGTAGGTATAACCGAATGTCCATCCGTCATAAGTAGCCTCGAGACTGCTATGATCGACCCGTGGGGCACTATCAAAATTTACTATTGCCATGACTGTGCTCCTATGGTCATAAAATAAAAAAGATTTCCTCGTTTTTTGTTTTAGATGTTATGTAGGTAACCTGTTTCTTATGAGATTTTTATCGGATTTCGTGCGGTATATGGATTGTTGAGGATAGATGGCACTATTTTTTGTGAATAAATGGCTATCGTAGCAGATGGGTAATCTTGCAAAAGTGTATAAATGAAATGCTTTTGTCAACTAATTCTGCTGAAAATACAATGTTTTTGGATCAAGTAGAAGTAGGCACGGTTAGTCTTCGTCATCGGGTATGTTGCCGGGGCAAGCAGGCTACACTGGCGTGGAAGGTCGATTGCAATATAATAAAAACAAAAGACCGCATTGCAGTTTTTTTGCGTCCTAGTTGAATATATGGTAGATATTTTCTCAAAACTGTGGGCGCTTCAGATTAAGGTTTGTACTTTAATGGATATGAGAAGGAGGGAAAAATTGTGGACTTAAGATATGGTTTGTTTGCTGTGATGGCTGCATTTTTCAGTTTGCCGTCCAATCCAGGATACGCCGATTGGGATCAGGAGACCGCCTATCGATTGGCGGTAGCATCGAATTGCGCTTATGCCATACAAAACAAAAATTCAGTTAAACGCTGTTTTGAGCAGCATATTTCCGCTTCCGGAGAGAATGGCAAAGCGGCTTTAGCGGGTTTTAAATGCCTGCCTGATGATGCGATAGAAATCTTTGAAGCATCAAGCCGACGTGATGGTGACATCCTGATCAATGCGGCCATTCTGGTTAAAACGGGTAACGATGTCATCATTGCTTTCCGGGGAACGGAGAAGACATTTGAAGACTGGAAGAACAATGTCAAGCTCATCGATATCAAGACTTTGTTAGCCAATTCTTTCCAATTGGGATTGAATGAAATTTATAAAGAGGGCCGGCATGAAGGATTTAATAATTCGCTGAAATCCTTAACCGGGAAAATCAGAAAAAGCGATATCTGGGAATCTTTTATCCGCAATCCTGAAGGAAAAACGTTATACCTTACCGGGCATAGCAAGGGCGGGGCATTGGCGACCGGCGCTACTGCCGATTATGATGATTTTAAAGGCCCGGTTGTGACCTATATTTTTGAAGCGGCAAGGTTTTTTACAGCAGATGGCGTCAATTATAATAAACCCAGGCTGGATGGCATTTGGCGTTTTGAATATCAGTACGATATCGTTCCCCATGTCCCTTTGGGGAAGGTCACGCAGGAATATTTATTAGAATTAGGCAGTAAAACGGGAATGTTTGCCGCTCCCGTCAATCGCTTTCTGGAACGGATCGGCTTATCGCTCGATACGATCAAAAATAATAATATCAACTTTGTTCCGGTCGGCCAGCTGGCGTATGTGGACAGTCAGAATCAGCTCAGGATAAACGATGATCGGTGTTATGGCTGTAGTGCTTATTACAGAACGCGGTTTAAAGAAGCCTTGACAAAAAATGCACACGAAACCCTGTTTGATTTTTCAAGACATCAAATGGATAGAAACCATGATCCATTCCATTTTGTGAACGAACAACACAGTTACGGTTATCTTGAGTTTCTAAGAAATGCGCTGGATTAGGCCGGATATGACTGCATTGTTTCAAGACACAATGCAGTCATAAATGTAAATTATCGTTGCACTTTCCGGCGTTTTTCCACGGCATCCGCGAGTTGTTGCAGTATCTGCGCGGTTGTTTCAAAGTTGATGCAGCCATCGGTGATGCTTTGGCCATACACCAATTCGTCGCGTTTTTTGCCGTCGATTTTTTGATTGCCTTCGATTAAGTGGCTTTCAATCATAACGCCGCAGATGGCGTGATTGCCCGCCGCGATCTGGGACGCTACGTCAGTGGCGACTTCTGTCTGGCGGCGGTAATCTTTATGGCTGTTCGCATGGCTGAAGTCGATCATGAGGTAGGCCGGTAATCTGGCTTTATTCAACATCTCAATGGCTGAGGCGATGCTGGCGGCATCATAGTTAGGCTTGCGCCCGCCACGCAGGATAATGTGGCAATCTTCATTGCCCCGGGTGGCAAAAATGGCGGTGCGTCCTTCTTTGGTGACCGAGAGAAAATGGTGCGGGCGGGACGCCGCCGCGATGGCGTCGACAGCGATGTTCAGGTTGCCGTAGGTGCCGTTTTTGAAGCCGATCGGACAGGATACTCCGGAAGCCAGTTCGCGGTGCGCCTGGCTTTCAGTCGTGCGTGCGCCGATCGCCGCCCAGCTGATCAGGTCGGAAAGATATTGCGGGCTGACCAGATCGAGATATTCGGTTGCCGCAGGCACGCACAGATTGTTCAGATCCAGCAGCAGTCTGCGCGCGATACGTAGTCCTTTGTTGATATGGAAACTGTTGTCCAGATCAGGGTCGTTAATCAATCCTTTCCATCCGATCGTCGTGCGTGGTTTTTCAAAATACACGCGCATGATGATATGCAGTTGATTTTTGAAAACCTCGCGCAGGTGTTTCAGGCGAACGGCATATTCCAGTGCGGCTTCGGTATCATGGATGGAGCAGGGGCCTGCAATGATCAGCAGGCGGTCATCATCGCCGTGCAGAATGCGGTGGGCGCCCTGTCGTGCGGCATAGACTGTTTCTGTTGCAATTTCTGTTAGCGGATAATCACCATGCAGCTCCACTGGCGGGCGGAGTTCATGCGTGCCAATAATGCGTAAATCATCGGTCTGAAATTTCATAATGGTTCTTTTGGGTTTGTCTTACACAATTGCAGATAACCGTCAGAAGATTAAATCAGGTCGAGTGAAAAGCCAGTGCGGTGAAATACGCATTCAGTATCAAAGCCAAAGCTGCCCAATCGCATTTGTTTTTAGAATGATCAGTATATCAATGCATTAATGCGTCTCGGCAATTTCTTCAGCTTCCATCAGTTGGAACTGATTGTCGCCGATATATTGCAGCCTCACCTTGTAATGGGTGTTAAAGGCTTTAACACGCTGGATGATTAACGTTCCGGTTTCTGCCGTAAAGACCGCATTATCGTCTAAATCGGCGGCAGCGGAAACTGCTGATGTAAAACTTTCCGATGCCAGGCCGCGATTGAGTACGATGGCAATCGGCGATGCTGCGATGGAAACGGACGTATCGCTCTGTGGTAAAGACTCGAATAACTTAAGCTGGATGCGGTACGCGCCGGGGCTGCCGTTCGGTGTATTGGAGGCATCGAGTATCCGGAAATTCAGGTGTTCGTGCAGGCCACCGCTGCTGTCTATTGCACCGAGCACGCCGGTGGTTTCGCTGACGCCGTCGGTGCTGAATGAGATGGCTGTATCCAGCGTATCGGTGATTTCGATTCTTTCGCCGTTAGGCACAGTTTCGCGCCATTGCTCGCCATCCCAGTACAACAGTTGGCCGACGGGTTGAAGGCGCAGCCAGTTGCCGGGGGTAAAAGCGCCTTTTTGAATATTCACTTCAATACCGGGGTCGTCGGTCGCGAACGGGCCACCGCCGAGATCACCGAAATCTGTGGTAAACAAGGTGCCGTTGACAAAAATTTCCGCGCCGATGCGCCACGGTTGTATGTCTTCAGCGTGTAGCCCTTGATCGTGATCGTGATCGCCGCCTTCTGCCGCGATTGCCGTTGAAGTCAAGACACTGAATGCTGTGGTTATCGCAATAAGTCGTAATTGTTTGAACATATTTTGTCCTCTCTGGTAGGTTGTTGTCGTATCAATGTGTCGCAACGCTAGTCTGTGCATTCCGGGTGCTGTTAGTGATTGCGGTCAATCTGCCGGAACCGATAATGCATTGGCTTCCTGGTGCGTTATGAGAAATGTGGCGTCTCCGATGCGTTGCATGCTGATCCGGTAGAATTCTCCGTCGATAAAAACTGCGGGAATTTCAAGGATGTTTGTTGCCGTGTCATACTGCGCTGGTGTTGCGTAGCGGGGGTTGTCGGGTTGCAGGGTATTCAGGATGAACGTCTGCTCATCCTGCCTTAGCAGTTGTGCGCGGTAATGTTGACCGTCCACATGGACATCGTTCAGATCTAAAGTACCTGAGGCACGATCGTAAATGGCGGCCACATTTAACGCTGTCACCGGTGCTTCGACCGGAATACCGCAAAGCCTCAGCGTGCATAGCGTTTTTGCCAGCAGCGCGTCAGCGCGGGTGATTAAGCCGTCCCCATCGACATCGAAGGCGGCGTTCGTCCTGTCTAATATTTCGTTATTCTGGGCTGCCAGAAGAATCAGCGCGATATCGATCCGGTCGACATCACCGTCCAGATCCACATCACCGGGAATCGATACCGGAAGGTCAAGCGAGGACAGAAAGCCGCCGCTTCCTGTCACCTGTAGCAGCACATCTCCAGTCAGCGTATTTAAAGCGGCGCCGAATTCACCGGGCTGGAGTCCTGCATTCAACAGAATCAGAAACGGACTTGACGGAAAGAAGCGTGCATTGGAAGTCAGCTGCATTTCAATTAAATAGGCGCCATCTGGCCCACTGATCTCGCCGTTCGAGTTTTCCAGGAAGAAGCTTAAGTGCGTATGCAGAATGCCGCTGGTGCCGGTGATGTCGACGACCAGCTCCGGGCTGCCGTGTATGCCGTCTCCCGTAAATACCGTACTGCCGTCAATACCGAGGATGTTTTCGCTGAAACAGAGCAATTGTCCGGCGCATTGAGAAAAATCGCTGAGTATCTCGGTGCTGGCTTCGAGTCCGCCGAATAACCGGACTTGCACATCCGGCGGCGCATCATCCCAGGTGGATGTTGCCGGGTCCCAGTATCTCAGTTTGCCTAATGCGCGGTAGCTGATCAGTTCGTTGGGCAGTAGTGCATTGTAAACAGACTGGAAGCCTGGGTTCCGGGTGCCGGAATCGCCGCCGGCCAGATCGCGGAAGTCGGCGGGGAAAATGGGTTTGTTTGTGACGGCTTCAATCGGCAGTGTACCCACCGGCAGCTCCAATGCTGCTGCCAGGCCGACCAGGTCACAACCGGATGCGCCGATCGTGCGGCAATACCCGGCAAACAGGGCATTGCCCTGTCCCCAGACGTCGACATCCAGATGCTGCGCAGAAACTGACTGGCTTGTCAGCAACGCGGCGAGCAACAGTCGATAGCAATAGCCGGTCGTACGGGAAATCTTGCGGGATATTTTTTGGGATAGCATGGTTGGTTTCATGGGTTTCATGGGTTTCATGTGCAATGGCGATTTAAGGGGATTTTATGGGGATTGGAGGGCAGCATTAAAATGTGGCGCGCACGCCAAGAATGAAACTGCGGCCTGGTTCCGGCGCGAAATTGCGTAAAAAAGAAACCGAATTGCGGATTTCTTCGTTGAGCAGGTTGTAGCCTTTCGCGAATAACCATAAATCCCCCCATTGATGTGCTTTGAGTTGATAATCCGCCGATGCCGTCAATAAATGATAACTGGTTGTCGGTGTTTCGTTTTGGCCGGGATGACGCTGTGCCTCGGCTCGGGTAAAACGCAGCGCCGTGTTCCAGGTCGGGTTGCCGAATCCCAGCTCGGCGCCATAGCGCAGCGGCGGCATGCGAGGCACGTCATCCCGGTCGCCGTTGACGAAGCGTCCGCGTACATAGTCGGAGAACAATGACAGCGAAAGATTTCCGTAAGGCAACTGATAAAGCGTTGCGTCGATTCTGGATTCATAACCGATGAACTCCGCGCTGCGCTGACCGTATGCAAAAATCGATACGCATTCCGCTGCGCTGACGCAACGCTGGCGGATAACTTCGTTATCCACTTCATAAACCAGGCCGGTATTGCGCAGATAAATAAAATCGTTGGTACGGTTATAGTAGCCGTTGATCCGTGCGCTGAGGCGCTCGGTTTTCCATTCAAAGCCCAGGTCGACCATGTTCACGGTTTCACTTTTTAATTGCACGTTACCGATTTCAAAACTGCGCGTGGACAGGTGCGGGCCGAGTGCGAACAGTTCCTGGATATCCGGTGGACGTTCGCCATGATTGAAGGTCAGTGCTGTCGTGATATTCTGCCGTGGATTCCATTGTGCGGTTGCCGAAGCGGATACGGTTTGATAGTCCAGCGAACCGGGCAACGGCACCGGGGGCAGGGCGCTGCCGCGTAGCCGGAGTTCGGATGCTTCGGGATTGGCGCGGGAATGTTCGAACCGGGCGCCGCCTTGCAGACTCCAGTTGTTCCAGGTGTATGTCTGTGTCGTATAAAAGCCGAGTGACAGTTGTTTGGTTTTCGGGACAAACGTTTCGACACCGAGTGCCGAGAATGTCCGGTCGATCCATTGCACGCCGTAGGTGCCGGTGAGGTTGCTCAGGGCATTCTGCTGTATTTCCAGACGGCCTTCGCCAACGTCATTTTTGAAGCGGGTATACGGCGTGCCGCCTTCAAATTCGGTATGACCATAGTCGACGAGTCCATAACGAAAGCTGACGCTGTCAATGCCGCGCATCGGTTCGTACCACTCGGATTTGAAGTCGTAGCGTGTTTGCTGCATATCGACGCGGATATTGGGAAACAGGGCATTCGCGCCGAAAATGTCTTCAAACCCCGTCAGATCGTCCAGTCTGGGCAGAATCGTTTCCAGACCACCCAGGTGGTTGGGGTCGATGCGGTGGCTGCCTCTGGATATGCCGTAGCGATTGCCGGTGTGGCTGACCGACATGCCTGCCATCGCCTGCTCCCCCAGCCATGAAATGCCGGTAAAACCGCCCATGGCGGTGCTGTCGGTGTTCGGGACTTTGCCGCTGGCGTTGATGATTTCCGTCAGACCAAGCTGTTGCGCTACAGAAGTTTCGTTGATGGCTTTGCCGGGTATCCGGATGTCATTGCGATCGCGGAAGAATCCCCCCAGGTTGAATGCAAACTGGTCTTTTCCCGTGTTTAATCTAAACGTGGAGTGGGTGCCGTTTCCGTTGGTGTCGTAACGGCTTTCGATTGCGCCGCTGACAGGTTTTTTTACGCGCTGTATCGGTATGCGGTCGTCGCTGACATCGACAATGCCGCCGATGGCATTTCCGCCGTAACGCACGATTTCAGGGCCGCGCAGCACTTTGATTTCATGCGCGAACAGGGTGTCGATCGCCAACGCATGATCAGGGCTGAGGCTGGTCGCATCATGCGTGCCGATACCGTTTTGCAGTATGCGCACGCGCGAACCCGTCAGGCCGCGGATAACCGGTATGCCAACACCGGGGCCGAAAGAGGCATTGCTGATGCCCAGCTCCTCCTGCAGGCTCTGACCCAGCGTGTCGCTTTGTCGCAGGTGCAGTGCGCGGCCTTTGAGTATGCTGGTATTCGGATTGGGCAGCTGCTCCGGCGTGGTGCCGATGATGTTTATCGGCGCCAGTTGGATCGCGGTGCTGTTGTCGGCGGATTCGGGTAATATCATCACCGGCTGATCCGTCGATTCATGGACGGTGTTTTCTTCTGCCCAGGCGTTTTCAGTGATGACCATGATCGATGCCAGAATGATGGCTACCGTTATGTATTGAACGAACAAAAGCATTTTGTATTCATTGCCAATCTCTGAAGAACAGCTGTGACGGGTATAGTGATTGTCATTGTGCGTTTTTCAAATTCTATAAATAAGTATGTGATAATGATATATTGATCATTGCCGTTTTAATTTCAGGAATAATGCTGCAAATAATCGTGTTATAAAAAGTATCTTGAAAAAAAGGTACCTCGAAATCGCCCATCAATGCGTTTCCTGATTGCTCTAGGGGAAGTGCTTTTTTCAGGAATTCGCGATAAAGAACAATGGCTTTTCGAGGTACGCTAAACCTTTAAAATTAAAGGCAGACAGGAGAAACCATAGCTGAAAAATGTTATGATACATTATATCATAATAAAAATCAACGCTGTTTGAAGTGCAGTATAATATTATTGCCTTGTTTAAAGGCGATGTATGGCAGGAAAGGGGTGATTTCGATGTCATCCATCTACTACTCATCCACGTTAAAACACAAATGAGGCGGGGTTTTTACTGATCCTGAATTTTTCCGCTGCTGGCAAGATTCGTTTCAAACCGATACAGGAATCCGATACAGGAGTTTTTGCGGATGCATGATCGGTATATTATTTGTATTCAAAAATTTTATTATTTTCTCTAACGCAAACAAAATGTCGGCTGATATTGAAAAAATTATCGAAAAATCCCAGCAAACCTGTGCATTGACCGGTAACAAACTGACTAGCAAACGCAAGAAAGTATTGATGGTTTTATTGAATTCCACTGTGCCGCTTTCGGCATACGATGTTGTTAGCCGGTACAGAGAACAATTCCAGGAATCGTTGCCGGTGATGTCGGTTTATCGCATGCTGGATTTTCTGGTCAAGGAAAAACTGGTACACAAACTCGAAACGGCGGGCCAGTACGTCTCATGTTCGCATATTGCATGCGAACATCAGCATGAAACGCCGCAGTTTCTCATCTGCGATCGCTGCGGCAGCGTTAAGGAAGTCGGTATCAAGAAAACGATTATCGAAGAACTGGAGCACAGTATCCAGAACACGGGTTTTGTGTTGTCGCATAAGCAACTGGAATTACACGGCGTCTGCAAGCACTGCCAGACCCAGCCCGCATAAAAGCGCAACACATATTGTTTTAAGTGTGTCTTAAATGTGCTCTAAGTGTGCCTTATTCCGCGACAATTTCAATTAATACTTCATTCGGATTGGCCGGTTCTCCCTTGATCACGTGTATCGCTTTGACGGTACCGGCAATCGGTGCGGTGACTTCGGTTTCCATTTTCATGGCCTCGGTGACCAGAACCGGCTGTCCGGCGTTGACTTTCTGGCCGACTTTGACCAGTACGTCGAGAATGTTGCAAGGCATACTGACGACCACATCGCCTTCGGCGGACGGACGGCGGCGTTTGCTGGCGATGTTGCTTTGCACGGCGCCCTGCGTACCGCCATCAAGCACGATTTCATCGAGCGTTTCAACAACGATTTCCTCAGGTATGCCGTCCACCATAAAGTAAAAATGCCGCATGATGTCGTTTTTCGGACTGGTGCCGGTGATCTTGATGTGATAGGACTCGCCGTGCAGCGCCACGTTGAATTCGGTCGGTGCTTTTTGTACGCCGCCGTTGGCATTGGTTGCGAGTTCCAGCGGTTCGGGCACGAGGTGGCCGGTGGAGCGCAGCTCCAGAAACTGTTTGCCGACTTCGGGAAACATCGCATAACTGAGAACGTCTTCATCATTCAGCGCGAGATGGCCGATTTCCTGGCGCAGATGTCCCAGTTCCGGCTTCAGCAGATCGGCCGGACGGCAATCAATGATTTCTTCTTTTCCGATAGCGCGTTTTTGCAGATTGGCATTGATCGGTGCGGGCGCCTTGCCGTAACCACCCTGCAAATAGCGCTTCACTTCATTGGTGATGGTGGAATAGCGTGCTCCGGTAAGCACATTGAGTACGGCCTGGGTGCCGACAATCTGTGACGTCGGTGTGACCAGCGGCGGATAACCGAGATCCTTGCGCACCAGGGGGATTTCTTCGTAGACTTCGTTGATGCGATCCAGCGCATTGCGTTCCTGCAGCTGGTTGGCGAGATTGGAAATCATGCCGCCCGGCACCTGGAACACATGAACGCGGGTATCAACACCGGTGAATTCACTTTCGAAGCGATGGTATTTTTTGCGGACTTCGGCGAAATAGCTGTTCGCTTTCTGCAGTGCGTCCAGATTCAGGTCAGTGTCATATTCGGTGCCTTGCAGCGCGGTGACCATGCTTTCAGTCGGCGGATGACTGGTTCCGCCCGACCAGGATGACAATGCCGTGTCGATATGGCGGCAGCCTGCTTCGATGGCCTTCAGCTGACACATTTCGGCGAGCCCTGCGGTTGCATGGCAGTGCAGGTGAATCGGCAGATCGACCGTATCGCGCAACGCCTTCATCAGTTCGCTGGTGACATAAGGCGTGAGCAAGCCTGCCATGTCCTTGATCGCGATGGAATCGCAACCCAGCACGGCCAGATCTTTGGCCAGTGTTACGAAACTGTTGATGTCATGCACCGGGCTCGTTGTGTAGCATATTGTACCCTGCGCATGTTTGCCGGATGCCTTGGCGGCTTCGATGGCGGTGGTCAGATTGCGCACATCGTTAAGCGCGTCAAAGATACGGAAAACATCCATGCCGTTTTCAGCGGCCCGTTGGATAAATGCGCGAACGACATCATCAGAATAATGCCGGTAGCCGAGCAGATTCTGCCCACGCACCAGCATTTGCAGCGGCGTGGTAGGCAGTGCGGCTTTCAGTTTGCTCAGGCGTTCCCACGGGTCTTCCTTGAGAAACCGCAGACAGGCGTCAAATGTTGCGCCACCCCAGCACTCCAGTGACCAGTAACCGATGCTGTCGAGCATCGGGCAAGCCGGCAGCATGTCTTCGGTACGCAGCCGTGTTGCGATCAGGGATTGATGCGCATCGCGCAAAATGACATCGGTAATATGAACTTTTTTTTGCATGTGTTTTCCTCGATTAGCCCATTAAGCCTTTCAGAGCCCGGTGTGTGAGGCCATTGCAGCGGCAATCACGCTGGCCAGAACTTCCGGCCGGGGTTTGTCGGAATAGTTGATCAGTGCGGGATTCTGCTCGACAAAGCCGGTGTTGAACCGTGCAACGCGAAACTGCGGGTGCCTTAGAATCTTCAGATAATACGGAATGGTTGTTTTGATGCCGAATAACCCCATGTCACGCAACGCCCGTTCGCCGCGCTTGATCGCATCTTCCCAGGTCAGTGCGCTGACAATGACTTTCGCCACCATGGAATCGTAAAATGGCGGAATCTCGTAACCGGTATAGATGGCGGTGTCGGTTCGCACACCTGGCCCGCCCGGCGCGTAATAGCGGGAAATGCGCCCGAAACTCGGCAGAAAGCTGTTTTTCGGATCTTCGGCATTGATGCGGAATTGAATTGCATAGCCCCGCCGCATAATCTCGTCTTGCCTGTAACGCAGCCGCAAACCGGCTGCGACGCGGATCTGTTCTTCAACGATATCGACACCGGTGATGGTTTCGGTGATGGTATGTTCGACCTGCACGCGGGTATTCATTTCCATAAAATAGAAACGACCATTGTCGTCGAGCAGAAATTCCACCGTCCCGGCATTGGTGTAGCCGACCGATTTGGCGGCAATGACGGCCAGGCCGCCAATATACTGGCGCTGCGCTTCGTCAAGCTGTGGCGATGGCGCAATTTCGATCAGCTTCTGATTGCGGCGTTGAATGGAACAATCGCGTTCGTACAGATGAATCACATTGCCATGGTGGTCCGCAAGAATCTGTACTTCGATATGCCGGGGATTGACGATGCATTTCTCCAGAAACACTTCGGCGCGGCCAAATGCCTTTGTTGCTTCGGATATCACGCGTACATAGTTGCGCCTGAGTTCGTTGGCAGAATCGCAGCGCCGGATGCCGCGCCCGCCGCCGCCGGAAGTTGCTTTTAACATGACGGGATAACCAATCTGTTCAGCGACCTCGAGCGCTTGTTCCACTGAATTCAGATTGCCTTCCGATCCGGGAGTTACCGGGATACCGGCTGCTTTCATCGCGGTGCGGGCCTCGGTCTTGTCGCCCATGCGCTGGATGACGTCTGCCCCCGGTCCGATGAATATCAAGCGGCGTTCTTTGCATGCTCGGGCAAACTGCGCGTTTTCGGACAGGAATCCATAACCCGGATGAACAGCGTCGCAGCCGGTTGCCAGCGCCAGGTCAACGAGTGCATGAATATTCAGGTAACAGGACATCGGTTCGCTGCCGATGCAATAGGATTCATCCGCTTTTTTGACGTGCAGCGCGAAACGGTCCGCTTCCGAATAAATGGCGACTGAACGGATACCCATTTCTGCGCATGCCCGTATGATGCGCACAGCGATTTCACCGCGATTGGCAATTAGGATTTTACGCAACATGATTTTGACGCCTTGAGTAACAATGCGCATATTCTACCCGAACATTGCGAATTGAGGCTGAAACTGAAATGCCCGTGCCGATAAGAATCGGCTGCGATGACGTCGGCATGGCATGATAAAATCCGCAGCTTATCTTCACTGTTAAATCAAATTTTTAATCTATCAATTTTATGGGTTTTTCTACACTCACCGCATTGTCGCCGCTGGATGGCCGGTATCATCAGAAAGTAGCGCCGCTGCAATATTACTTCAGCGAATTTGCGCTGATACGTTATCGTGTTCAAGTGGAAGTGGCATGGCTGCTGGCACTGGGCAACGCCGCTGAAATCACTGAAGTGCCGCCGTTTTCGAGTGAAACCAGCGCGCAACTGAACGGTCTTGTGGCGGGCTTTTCCGTCGCAGATGCCGAGGCTGTCAAGGCGATAGAAGCAACCACCAATCATGATGTCAAGGCTGTTGAATACTGGTTAAAGCAAACACTCGCGGATAACAGTGAAGTCATGCAGGTTGCGGAATTCATTCATTTTGCCTGTACGTCGGAAGATGTCAACAATCTATCGCATGGTCTGATGCTTAAACAAAGCCTGGAGCGAGTCATGCTGCCGGCGCTGGACACCATTATCGCCAGGCTGGTTGATCTGGCGCATCAGCTGGCGGATGTGCCCATGCTTGCGCGCACGCATGGACAGCCGGCAACGCCGACGACGCTCGGCAAGGAAATGGCCAACATTGCGTATCGCCTGCAGCGTGGCAGAAAACAATTGACGCATGTTGCGCTGCTTGGAAAGATCAATGGCGCGGTCGGTAATTACAACGCGCATTTGTCGGCTTACCCCGATTGCGATTGGGAGCGTTTTGCGCAGTCTTTTGTGGAATCGCTCGGACTGACATTCAATCCCTATACCACGCAGATTGAGCCGCACGATACCATTGCGGAGCTGTTTGATGCCTATGCGCGCATCAATACCGTTTTGCTGGATCTGAACCGCGATGTCTGGGGATATATTTCACTCGGTTTTTTCAAGCAGAAAACGAAAGCCGATGAAGTAGGGTCTTCGACCATGCCGCACAAGGTTAATCCGATTGATTTTGAAAATTCGGAAGGTAATCTCGGAATTGCGAATGCACTGCTGCGGCATTTGAGTGAAAAACTGCCTGTATCCCGCTGGCAGCGGGATCTTACGGATTCAACGGTACTGCGCAATATGGGCGTGGCGCTTGGCCATACTTTGCTGGCGTATGACGCGTGCAACAAAGGGCTGAATAAACTTGAGGCCAATCCTGATCAACTCGCCAGAGACCTGGATAATGCCTGGGAAGTACTCGCCGAACCGATTCAAACCATCATGCGCCGGTATGCCGTGCCGCATCCATACGAACAGCTCAAGGCGCTGACACGCGGTAAAAGCGGTATTACTCAGACTGTGTTGCATCAGTTCATTCGCGGGCTGGATATTCCTGAAGCGGAGAAAAACAAATTGCTGACCATGATGCCGCATCACTACACCGGCAAAGCGAGCGTGCTCGCACGCAGGATAAACACGGATGCGGAATGATACTGCCATAAATCAGCCAGTTAAAAATCGAAACCGGATTTTTGTGTAGAAAATTGCATAAAGGGGCTTGAAATCGATAAAACAGCCTCAATATTTGCAGGATAATTATGAGGAGACACAATGCAAAATTCACAGAATCCGCAAGATACGCAATCCGGCGAATCCGAGGAGCTGCCGGACAATACAAAAAATGAGTTCTCTCCAGAGGTGGATGAAATCATACGGACAAGTGTCCAGGACGAAGCCGAAGGAGGAGAACAATCCGATCTGGCACAGTTATTGAAGGACGCCGAGCGTAAGGCGGCTGAACATCATGATGCCTGGCTGCGCGCCAAAGCCGAAACTGAAAATATGCGCAGGCGTACTCAAACCGATGTTTCCAATGCGCACAAATATGCGGTTGAAAATTTTTCCACTGAGTTGCTGACGGTTATGGATAGTCTTGAAGCCGCGCTGGCCGTTGAAAACGCCAGTGTAGAAAACTTCAAGAACGGTATGGAGCTGACACAAAAGCAGTTAACGGCGGTTTTTGACAAATTCAACATTAAAACGATTGATCCGGCCGGAGAGAAATTCGATCCGCATCAGCACCAGGCCATGTGTACCGTTGACTCCGAGCTTGAGTCCAATACTGTCGTGCAGGTGATGCAGAAAGGCTACAAGCTGCATGAACGGATAATACGGCCCGCGCTTGTGATGGTGTCGAAAGCAAAAGATGCCTGATGATGCCTGACGGGAATATGCGTTTAAGGCCGGCTTGAAATTCAGTAAAACAACTCCATTTATCCATTTAATTCATGGACAGTTTTTAAATTTATAAGGATTTAAACATGGCAAAAATTATCGGTATCGATTTGGGTACGACCAACTCCTGTGTTGCGATTATGGAAAATGGCAAGTCCAAGGTGATCGAAAACTCCGAAGGCACACGCACGACGCCTTCCATCGTTGCATATACGGAAGATAATGAAGTTTTAGTCGGCGCTTCGGCGAAACGGCAGGCGGTCACGAACCCGGCAAACACCTTGTTCGCGGTAAAACGTCTGATCGGCCGCCGGTTTGACGAAGATATGGTGCAGAAAGACATTAAAATGGTGCCTTATAAGATTGTCAAAGCAGGCAATAACGATGCCTGGGTTGAAGTCAGGGACAAAAAAATTGCACCGCCCGAAGTGTCCGCGCAGGTGCTCAAGAAAATGAAAAAAACCGCAGAAGATTATCTGGGCGAGCCGATAACCGAAGCGGTGATTACCGTGCCGGCTTATTTTAATGACTCACAGCGTCAGGCGACCAAGGATGCTGGCAAAATTGCCGGGCTTGAAGTCAAACGGATTATCAATGAGCCGACTGCGGCAGCTCTTGCTTTCGGCATGGATAAAAAAGAAGGCGACCGTAAAATTGCTGTTTATGACCTGGGTGGCGGTACATTCGATGTTTCAATTATCGAAATTGCGGATCTTGACGGCGAACATCAGTTTGAAGTACTGGCCACCAATGGTGACACATTCCTCGGGGGTGAGGATTTCGATTCGCGCATCATCGAATATCTCGTCGATGAATTTAAGAAGGAAAGCGGTATTGACTTGAAAAAGGATATGCTGGCACTGCAACGCCTGAAAGATGCTGCGGAAAAAACCAAAATCGAATTGTCATCCAGCCAGCAGACCGAAGTGAATCTGCCGTATATCACCGCCGATGCCAGTGGCCCTAAACATATGGCTGTCAAAATCACCCGCGCCAAACTGGAAAGTCTGGTGGAAGAATTGATTGAGCGGACGGCTGAACCTTGCCGTATCGCGATGAAAGATGCCGGAGTCAGCGCATCGCAAATCGATGATGTGATTCTGGTCGGTGGCCAAACCCGGATGCCTAAAGTGCAGGAAAAGGTCAAGGAGATCTTTGGCAAAGAGCCGCGCAAAGACGTCAATCCTGATGAAGCGGTTGCCGTGGGTGCGGCCATTCAGGGTGGCGTACTGCAAGGTGACGTCACGGATGTCTTGCTGCTTGATGTGACGCCATTGTCTCTGGGTATTGAAACGCTCGGCGGCGTCATGACCAAACTGATCCAGAAAAACACGACGATTCCAACCAAGGCGCAGCAGGTTTTTTCCACAGCGGATGATAATCAGACCGCCGTTACTATCCACGTGTTGCAGGGTGAGCGCGAAATGGCATCCGGGAACAAGAGCCTGGGGCAGTTCAATTTGACGGATATTCCTACCGCACCGCGCGGCATGCCGCAAATTGAAGTGGCTTTCGATATTGATGCCAATGGTATTCTGCATGTATCGGCCAAAGACAAAGCAACCGGCAAGGAAAACAAAATCAAAATCCAAGCCAGCTCGGGGTTGTCGGAAGACGAAATCGATCGCATGGTGAAAGACGCCGAAGCGCATGCGGAAGAAGACCACAGGATTCTGGAACTGGTCTCCAGTCGCAACCAGTGCGATGCTATTATTCATTCGGTCAAGAAGTCGATGAAAGAGTATGGCGATCAGCTGGATGCCGACGAGAAAGGTAAAATCGAAGCCGCACTGCAGGACGCTGAAGCCGCATTGAAATCGGACAACAAGGATGAAATTGATGCAAAAACACAGGCGCTGACAGAAGCTTCACATAAACTCGCCGAGAAGATGTACCAGAATCAGGAAGGCAATGCGCAACAGGCGCATGCCGATGGCGATGCTGGCGCTGCCGGTGGCCGGTCATCATCGTCAGACAATCGTGAAAAAACGGTTGAAGGCGATGTCGTTGATGCCGAGTTTGAGGAAGTGAAAGACAAAAAATAAACGTTAATCATCTTTGCTAAACGCAGAGCAGAGAAAAGAGGAAACAAAGCACTCTTTTCGCACTCTGCGTTTTGGCATTTATTCAACACACAACAATAAACACTATGTATTTGCAATATCCGCACAAAATGGTAAGCATCAGAATCAACGTGATCACGGCAGGATTCAGTCATGGCTAAGCGCGATTATTATGAAGTGCTCGGCGTTAATCGGGATGCCGACGAAAGTGCGATTAAGAAAGCTTACCGCAAGCTGGCGATGAAACATCACCCCGACAGAAACGCGGGCGATGCCAAATCCGAAGAATTGTTCAAGGAAGCTAAAGAAGCTTACGAAATATTGTCCGATTCCAATAAACGCGCTGCCTACGATCAGTTCGGCCACGCCGGTGTGGATGCCAGCGCTGCGGGTGGTGGCGCGGGTGCTCAGGGATTTGCAGATGCTTTCAGCGATATTTTCGGCGATATCTTTGGCGGCGCCCGTGGTGGGCGTTCCAATGTGCATCGGGGCGCCGATCTGCGTTACAGTCTGGAAATTTCACTGGAGCAGGCAGCGAATGGCACCGAGACAAAAATCCGCATTCCCACGATGGCGACCTGCGAGACCTGTCACGGTGACGGCAGCAAACCTGGCACTACACCCAAAACCTGTCCGACGTGTAACGGTCACGGCCAGGTCAGAATGCAGCAGGGGTTTTTCTCAATTCAGCAGACCTGCCCGAAATGTTATGGCAGCGGCAAGATTGTTGCGCATCCGTGTGCGACCTGTCATGGCGCGGGCCGCGTAAAACAGCACAAGACGCTGAATGTAAAAATTCCCGCCGGTGTTGACGACGGTGATCGGATCCGTGTCAGTGGAGAAGGCGAGGCCGGAACCAACGGCGGGCCGCCGGGGGATCTGTATGTGATTATCCATCTGGCGTCGCATTCTGTCTTTCAGAGAGACGGCGACCATCTGCATTGTGAAATTCCGATCAGTTTTACGACGGCGGCGCTGGGCGGTGAAATTGAAATACCGACCCTCGAAGGCCACGCTAAAATCAAAGTGCCTGCTGAAACACAAACCGGCAAAATCTTCCGCCTGCGCGGCAAAGGTGTTAAAGGCGTGCGCAGCCACAATAAAGGTGACCTGCTGTGTCATGTAATTGTCGAAACACCGGTGAGTCTGACTTCTCGCCAGAAAGAACTGCTGGAGGAGCTTGAGTCCATCAGCCAGAAAGACAATTCCCGCCACAGTCCCCGGGCCAAATCATGGATGGATAAGGTAAAAGAATTTTTCTCGGATCAGTGATTTTCCGGTTCCTGCCTGCTTTGGTTGCCGCTGCTACAACTGCGGCTTTAGTGCTGCGGATCGTGCGCAAACAGGTTGGTTGTAACAGGTTCGCCATGAATATTCAGTACAAGGGCTTGTTATTTTTTTACGGTTTACTGGCGCTCATTGGGGCGCGGTTGTTTGACAAGTCGCTGGATTTCCTCTGACAGGGAGATGCGAAAACCTTTGTGGATAATACGCTGGCAGCGCTGATAAATATGCAGCGCATGACCGGGTTTGGCCCAGATGGATATAGTGTGACATGAGCCGTCGATAATTCGCTTCTACCAGTGGTTCCAGCTCTAATTCCTTTTCCAGCAACAGACAGGCGCGCCCGTTTTCTCCATGCCGTTCGTGAAAATCGACCGAAAGATCAAGTAAGCGGCATAGTTTATGCCGCAACTGCTCCTGTTTTAAGATCACCAGACCGGAATCATAGTTTTTCAGAAAAGTGTCGCGGTAAAGTTCCAGGAGCTGGTCGGTTAATTTAACGATGACATGTGTATGTTCGTTGTTTCTCAATGCATTTTCCAGCGCATCCATGGTCGCTTCAAATACCCAGAGATCCAACCAGCAGTGGTTTTCGTTCAGTGAGACCATGCCGGAATGCAGTATTACCGCTTCTTTACCGATGAGTTTGCGTAACCGATGCAACGCTGTTGTCAGGGATTGTCGGGCCAGATCGCCTTCGGCGTTAGGCCATAGAGTTTCAGTGAGTTGGTCGCTGCTGATATTGCGACCACCGAGAATAACCAGCGTGGCCAGCAATTCAAGTATCTTTTTCTGGCTTTTTCCGGGCTGCTCAATGAGTTTGCCTGCAACTTCAATCATCAATGAGCCAAAACTATAGATTCGTACTGAACAAATCTGCTTCGCGGGATACAAATATGAACTGGGAAATAACGGATTATCCTTCATCAAGCCTGCAGCAAGTTTTTTTCTTCGATATCTTCTTCAATTACCAGAAAACGCAGAGAAGCTGAACCCCTGGATTTATCCATTGAAAATCTGTTAAATACTTTCAATATTTATGGGCGTGATTATTTTTATACAGGAACTGAGTTTACTTCGTGGTTTTACTGCTTTTGATCAGGTATCGCCATTACTAACCAGGCGGGAGTCCCCTAATTTGATACACGGGCGGTATGCTCGGATATTTGCCCTTGCTTGTCAAGTGCTCCGGCTTAATTTTATACCCTGTCATTTGCGATGGTATTACGTGGACATTAACAGCAAAATGCTATTCAGTGTTGTATGAAAACACTGATTGTCTTCTTATTAGACAGGGAAATGCTACTATGCAGGTGCTTGGTTATTGTTATGGGCATATTAAAGCGATTTAATTCATTTTATAAGCGAGATGTCATGAATAAGTTTATGTTATTGCTATCCTTGGTTTTTCTGTTACTTGTTTTTACAGGCTGTTCAAAGCAGGAAGGACCTGCGGAGCGGGCAGGTAAAAAAATAGACGAATCTATCGAGAGTAGTAAAGGCGCGATTGATCGAGCTATCGAAAAAGCCGCCGAAAAAATTGAGGAAATCAAAGATACTTCGGAAGATTCTGCGGAACAGGCCGGTAAAAAAATAGATGAGGCTGTAGAAGACTTGAAAGATTCTGCCAGTGAAGCTTATGAGGAGGTTGTAGAAAAAATGGATGAGGTCGGTGAAACGCTGAAGGAAAAAGCCGATGCTGCCAGCGGTGGTTATTAATATATCCAGGAAGTGTTTCGAATGACCTCCTGCGGCGATGGTACTTGATCTGGCGACGCGATAAACATCTCCGCCCGGCATAAACGCCGGAATTATATGGTAAATGGGTGGCTGTCTTTGCTTTAGATATTGAATATTATGGTATTTAATAGCAATTCTACTTTACTGGAATATGCGGAGGTTCATTGCAATGCGAATAGAAAATTCTTCCGACGGATTTAAGGAAGCTGATGAAGTCGCCGACGGTATGATTCCCGACAGCCAGATTGTCAACATGATTAATCAGATCACATTGGCCCAGGATGCACGAGCGTCATCGGCTGAAGCGACGGCCTCCTGTAAAACGGATAATGCTGCGAAAATGGATGGCTGTGGTGAATCTAAAAGCAACCCCGATAGCACCCCGGTGGACTGTTCAACCTGTTGAATCGGAGGGTGTTTTAAACGGCGCCACTCGAGATACTCAGGGTTGCTGTTGACTCAGTTTCTTGATGCTCTTATTTTTGTACATCAGTGCATCGGCCTGTTTGAGCAGATCATCAAGCGATTGATAGTCTTTTGCTTTGCCTGCAACCATGCCATGACTGTAGCTGATGGTATAAGGCTTGCCTTTGCTGTTTGCGGCCTCGGTGGCGTCGGCCATCCGTTTGAGTGCGATTTCAATGCCGTCTTGCTGGCTCAATACGACAAACTCATCGCCACCGACACGGGCAATGGTTTCATTGCGCCGGAAATTGGCTTTCAGCAGATTGGTAAATTCGATAATCATTTCAGAACCTGTCTGATGACCGAGTGTGTCATTGATAATCTTTAATCCGTCGAGATCGAAATAGAGCAGGACGATCAGGGAGTCTTTGCGAAGACTGTCCAGAAAAGCCTGTTTGCCCAGAATGCAGAACGCGCGATTGTTATATAAACCGGTCATTTCGTCGGTCAGCACCAGTTTTCGTAAATCATCCTCCAGATGGCTGATTTTGCTCGATATGCCGATAATGATGAAAAAAAGCATCAATGACAGCAAAGTTGCTGACAGCGCGATCTGGTTTTCCAGAGAGATGCCAAGAATGGTTGACAGGTAATGAATCGCGCTGATGATCGCAAACGGCCCCAGCAGCGCCCAGGGTAATGTGGTTCTGGCGGTATAGCTGCTTATCCCGAATCCCATGAACGATGAAAAAATGCCGCCGCGGATACCCCGGACAAAATTGCCGAACGCCAGCAGGCACATGGCAATAAACGTGTATGTATCGACCAGGATTTCAGTGGAGTGACTGTACAGCCCGGTCGCTGAAAAAAAGTAACCCGAAAAAAACACCATCACCAGACTGATCAGCAGCAATGTCAGGATATCGCGGAGATTGTTGCTGTGATCCTCAATTTTCTCGGCAATAATGAACGAGAGACCCAGTATGCAGAAGAAGGCCGCCGAATGTACCGGCATTCTTCCGGGAAGTTCGGTGTGCTCATCCGTGGCCAGAAAGGTTTCCACCGGCAGGGATTGTCCGGTGGCATAACCGTATAACGACAATGACGCCAGAAAAATGATCAATACGCCGCAAAGACGCACGGCAAAAACGCTGATGCTTTTATGAATCAGCAGAATGGATGTCGCGCTGAGCAGAATGCAAAGCGCTGTATTTGGTTTCATGAGCCACCAGCCGTCGGGCAGCAGAATCTGTCCAAATGCGGGAATGAGCCAGCCGGAAAGCATCATGAGCGCAATGATGCCAGCGACAATCATGCTGATGATCTGGGCATGCAGCAGGTACGAATACGTTGTATTCGACGGATAGAACTGTTGTTCGACAAAATTATCCATATCGAGCTGGCCGTAATGAACTATTGGCATGAAAGGTGGATGTGGACATGAGCGTTGCCTCTCTCTACTCTATCGTCCATCTTATGCGTTATTACAGGGTTTGTCATGAGATTCCGGGCTTAAATTTCATGTCGCTTCAAATATAGTATTCTCATATAGCTCAGGCAAAGATTCCAGCTTTGGTATTACGGGTAATATGGAGCAACGCCGGATAAAAAATCAGTTAGAATATCGCTTTTACTGATCTTTTCGGGAGTCTCTGGATGTCAATGGCTGATCGTGAAGGCGTTATCTGGTATGACGGTAAAATGGTTCCCTGGCAGGAAGCCAATACACACGTACTGACCCATACGCTTCACTATGGAATGGGAGTGTTTGAAGGCGTGCGTGCTTATGAGACGGAGCAGGGGGCGGCAATTTTCCGGCTGCAGGAGCATACGGACCGGCTCTTTAATTCGGCGCATATTTTCATGATGAAAATGCCGTATGACAAGGCAACGATCATGCAGGCGCAGTGTGATGTTGTCAAACAGAACCATCTGGCCTCAGGCTATATTCGCCCGATTGTGTTTTATGGTCCCGAAGCGATGGGGCTTTCGGCAACGACACTGTCAGTGCATGTCGCTATTGCCGCATGGTCATGGGGTACTTATCTCGGTGCCGACAGTCTTGAAGCGGGCATTCGTGTAAAAACGTCAACCTTTACCCGTCATCATGTCAACATCAATATGTGCCGGGCTAAATCGGTAACCACCTACGCCAATTCGATACTCGCGCATCAGGAAGTGGCCCAGAATGGCTACAACGAAGCGTTGTTGCTTGATGTTGACGGCTATGTCGCGGAAGGATCAGGGGAAAATATTTTTATCGTCAAGAAAGGCAAAATTTATACGCCTGATCTGACTTCCTGCCTGGAAGGTATAACCCGCGCATCGGTGATAGAACTGGCAGCCGAGCTGGGAATCCCGGTCATTGAAAAACGTATTACGCGTGACGAGATTTATTGCGCGGAGGAAGCCTTTTTTACAGGCACTGCGGCGGAAGTTACGCCGATCCGTGAACTGGACAATCGCATGATAGGCGACGGTAAACGCGGGCGGATCACGGCACAGCTGCAATCGTTGTTCTTTGACTGTGTTAAAGGTAGAAATGACAAGCATAAAGATTGGCTTACTTTTGTCAAATAAGTTCAATTGGAGCAAATGGATATATGAATCAACAAACGGATAACAAAGCAAGAGAAATTGAAATTACAACGGATGATCTGCCGTTGCATTGCCCTACACCGGCGATGAAACTTTGGAATACGCACCCACGGGTTTATCTACCCATCGAGAAAACAGGCGAAGCGCTTTGCCCGTACTGTGGAACACATTATGTCCTCAAGGGCGGCGCGGTGGCCGGACATCATTAACGATCAGCCCGAAATCAACCCGAATGCGGCATAACAAATCATTACGACCGATACTTTTTTAATGAATGATACAGATAAGAACATCCCCAGCGAGATTTTCAAAGCCTACGATATCCGCGGTATTGTCGATAAGACATTAATCATCCCTATCGTCGAAAAAATCGGCCATGCTATCGGCTCGGAAGGCCGCTCGCGTCAACTGAAATCCATCGCGATAGGGCGGGACGGACGATTATCCGGGCCATCGCTGTCCGAGGCGCTTGCACGAGGTATTATGAAAAGCGGTGTCAATGTTCTGGATGTCGGCATGGTGGCCACGCCCATGCTCTATTATGCCGCGCATGAGCGGTGTGATTATTCCGGCGTAATGGTGACCGGCAGTCATAACCCACCTGAATATAACGGTTTTAAAATCGTGTTAGGCGGCGAAACGCTGGCGATGGAATCGATACAGGCATTACGTCGGCGCATCGAAAATAACGATCTGACGTATGGCGAAGGTCAATATACCGAATCGAATGATTCAGACCGCTATATTGAGCGTATTGTCGATGATGTCCGGCTCGATCGTCCGATGAAAATCGTGGTGGATTGCGGCAATGGCGTCGCCGGAGCCTTTGCGCCAATGCTTTATCGAAAACTCGGCTGCGAAGTCATCGAACTGTTTAGTACAGTGGACGGTACATTTCCGAATCATCATCCTGATCCATCCGTTCCGGAGAACCTGCGCGACGTGATCCAAACACTTGCCGCAACGGATGCGGAAATCGGATTGGCTTTTGATGGAGACGGCGACAGGCTCGGCATTGTCACTAAAGAAGGCGCTATTGTTTATCCCGACCGACTCCTGATGCTGTTTGCAGCCGATGTGCTGTCGCGCAATCCGGGCGGCAAGATCATCTTTGATGTGAAATGTACACGTAATCTGGTAACCTGGATCGAACAGCATAACGGCGTGCCGATGATGTGGAAAACCGGTCACTCCCTGATCAAGGCCAAGATGAGAGAAACCAATGCCTTACTTGCAGGTGAAATGAGCGGCCATATTTTTATCAAGGAACGCTGGTATGGTTTTGACGATGCCTTATACGCGGGCGCGCGGCTTCTCGAACTGCTGAGTCATGCCGAAAACATTGATACGGTACTGAACAGTCTGCCGGACTCGATCAACACCCCCGAGCTGCAAATTAAAGTTGCGGAAGGCGAGAACCATACGCTGATCGCGGCGCTGCAACACAACGCGGATTTCAGCCAGGCGCAGCAGGTCATTATGATTGACGGACTGCGGGTTGAGTATGCCGATGGATTCGGCCTTGCGCGCGCATCCAATACCACGCCGGTGATTGTGTTGCGTTTTGAAGCCGATAATGAAGTGGCGCTGGCGCGCATTCAACAGGATTTTCGTGACAATATTCGACGGATAAAGCCGGATGCCGTGCTGCCTTTTTAGTCCTGATTCCAGTATTCATGAAAATTGCGATTGCACAAATCAATTTTACGGTGGGCGATATTGCCGGTAATGCGGCAAAAATTATTGAATCGGCGGAAAAGGCAAAACATGCCGGTGCGGATCTGCTGGTAACACCCGAGCTGGCCTTGTCCGGTTATCCGCCGGTTGATCTGTTGTTACGTGAAACTTTTTATCTGGCCTGCGCCAAGGCGCTGGACGATCTGGTGCGGCATGTATCGGGCATTACGCTGGTTGTGGGGCATCCGGATTTTCGGGAAGGCAGGCTCTATAATTCAGCATCGGTGATTCAGGATGGCGCAATCATCACAACCTATCACAAGCATACCCTCAATCGCGCGCCGTTTTTTAATGAATATTATTACTTTGATAAAGGTATAGAACCCTGCCGCTTTGAACTGGCGGGCGAGAAATTCGGCCTCATGATCTGTGCCGATTTCTGGCAGGCACACAGCGCACCGGATGATACGCTGATGGCGGCGGATATCGATCACCTGTTCGTGCTGAGTGCTTCCGCTTATCACGTCGACAAGCAGGTATCCCGCTATCAGTTGACCCAGCATTTTATCCAGGCGACCGGGGTCAACGTGCTTCACGCCAATCTGGTTGGCGGTCAGGATGAACTGGTTTTCGACGGCGCATCTTTTGTCATGAACAGACAGGGCGTGCTGACGCATCAGTTTCCCGAATTCAGGGAAACGCTGGACTGGATTGAAATCGAACACAAAGAACTGATTAAAGGGCACATCGAACCACCCCTTTCGACAGTCTCGAGTATTTATCAGGCACTGTGCATGGGTGTCCGGGATTATATCGAGAAGAATCATTTTCCGAGCGTAGTGATCGGGCTGTCAGGCGGTATCGATTCGGCACTGACACTGGCCATCGCGGTGGATGCGCTGGGTGCCGATAAGGTGCAGACAGTGATGATGCCGACGCAATACACCTCCAGCATCAGCCTCGAAGATGCCGGAATCATGGCCCAAACGCTTGGCGTCCGGTATGATCAGAGTCTGATCAAGCCGCTGCTGGATCATTTTCTGCTGGCGCTGGAGCATGACTTTCACATTTCGCCCGACAGCGCCTATACCAGCACCGTGCCGGAAAATCTGCAGGCCCGTATTCGCGGCACCCTGCTGATGGCGTTGTCGAATCATACCGGTGCAATCGTTCTGACTACCGGCAACAAGTCGGAAGCCGCCGTGGGTTATTGTACGCTGTACGGCGACATGGCCGGCGGTTTTGCGGTACTCAAGGACATCAGTAAAACAATGGTGTATCAGTTGTGTAAATACCGCAATCAGATAAACGAAGTCATTCCGCAGCGTATCATCGAACGCGCGCCTTCAGCCGAACTGCGCTATAACCAGACTGACCAGGATAGTCTTCCGCCCTACGAAGTGCTCGATGCCGTCATGGAAGCCTACGTTGAACAGAATCTGTCCGCAGCGGAGATCATCGAAAAAGGCTTCAGCGAGGCCGATGTTCACCGCGTCATTCACCTTATCAAAATTAACGAATATAAACGTCGTCAATCACCGTCTGGCATCCGCATTACGCAATGCGATTTTGGCACCACTTGGCGGTATCCGATTACCAATGCGTTTGAAGGATGACACTGATAGTCTGGACAAACCGGGTTGTTTAATCCTTGCGCCAGATAAGCAAACAATTGTTTGCAGGCATTATAAAATCATCCTGTAACGACAAGCCGTATTGTTCAGCCAGTGACTTCAGTTCGGCCTTGTCGCGTATGCCGCTGTAGGGGTCACGATTTTTCAACCACGCATCAAATTGCGCATTGCTGGCGCTGGTATAACGGCCATCGACGTTGAAAGGTCCGTAAGTGCAGAAGAGACCCTGCTGCGGTAACAGCGCGCCGACGCGGTGGAATAACCGGCATACCTGCGGCCAGTGGATGATGTGCAGCGTGTTAGCGGTGAAGACGGCATCGACCTGAACGGCAGGCCAGCGATCGTCGATATCGATCAACACCGGCGTGGCCAGATTCTCCGACGGATGGCTTCTGCACATGCTTTGGAGTAAATCCAGCTTATCGGGCAGTTCGCTGGGTTGCCAGATCAGGTGGGGCAGAGCGGGTGCGAAGAAGACTGCGTGTTGGCCGGTACCACTGCCAATTTCGAGCACTGTCGTGTAATGGCGCAATAGCGGGCGCAATTTCTCCAGAATCGGGTGTTTGTTGCGTTCGACGGCTTCGGAAAGTGTCATGGGCATAGATTCTGTGGTGTCGTGGCGTCGGTTGTACGGTGCGATGTCGGATGGTATGCGGATAAGCATAGCCTGTTGAAGTATGTAAGTATTTTAAGTACGATTTTAAGATTTTAACGCGGCCATATGTTCTTCCATATGCGCTTCAGTGAGATCCTGCGCAGGTTCTAATGGTTTCCTTTAGAAGAAAACAAGAGTTTCCCCAATATACACACCAGACTGATTAAATTACGATAGCGCTACTGGTTAATGTTGGGAGGATGTTCATTATGAAAGCATTACAAATTTCAGCGCTGTTCCCTGTATTGATGCTTACTTTGTCAACTTCCTGCGCACAAATGCAGCCGCTTGCTGTGAGCGAGGCAGAAGTTGCACGTCATGACCATGATGCTTTGGTCAGGCACTATAGAGATTTAGCCAAGGATGCACAGGCAAAGCTGCAAGAGAATAAAAAACAGCTCGAAGAATGCGAAGAACATCCTCATTATTTTGGCTGGCAAGGTATGGACATTTGCTCACATTCTTCCGCCAATATTCACAAGTACGAGAAAGTTCTGGAAGAAAGCCTGCATCATGCCGATTTTCACAGGAAAATGGCGAACGAGGAGAAAAATCGGATCGAAAAAACAGGCATTGTTGATCTGGAGCGTGATTTCACGGCAGCAGATCCGGAGTATCCGGGCACAGATCTCTGATAAGAACGCGAACAATTTCCGGGTTTAAATCCGGAAATTGTTTAACGGATGCGCTCAGAACGGTAATACGAAATCCATTGAAAACAAAATTTGATCCTTATTACCGGCAAATGGCCTGTAAGCAGCGGCCCGATAAGCATCAACCCTGTCATAGCGAATGTCCGTGCGAATATTCAGTTTTTTGAGGAAATCCCATTTCAATTTCAGCGTTTTGGCGGCTTTCCAGTTTAAACCCATAGTCAATGCATAATAATCGGCGGGCGTAATGGTTACGCTGTTAATATCGCCGGCATAACTGACAGCCTGGCCGTTAACGATGCTGGTCGCTGCGGCGACGCGAAAGGGTGACGGATTACGAAAACCGTGTGTATCACGGAACCATTCACCCCGGATACCCGCTGACACATCATCTGTCAGATCATAGTACAAGTGGGCGACAAAACTTACCCATTCGGCGTCTTTTATCGTATTGGTATATTGCGGGTTGTTCAATAGAACGCCATGGGCCATCCCATAAACATGGTGCAGAACGAGAAGCGCTTTCGAATTTATTCTCTGTTTAAATACTATGTTATAGAACCAGAAAGGCTCGCTGCTGCGAGTCGAGGCTTCACCGTACGTGCCGGAAATATGCACTGAGCTTGCCTGGCTATCGCTGGTCCAAGTGAATCCTGCAATGCCGCTCCAGTTTCTCAATTCCTTGTCCCACCCGGCATCCCAGCCGCCCGTAGCACTGCCGGTGAGCGGCCCCCCTAGAAGGAGCCAGTTCTTGTTTACGGTGTAGTTTGCCAGCAAGCCGGTATGGGTGAACGGCTCACCGGCATTTAAGGTATACGTGCGCGTATAAAAGAAATTGTCGGGTGCCGGTACCGTTTCAAAGCCTGTCGGTGTGTAAAAGTGGCCGATCTTGACATTGAGTCCGTTTCCGACCGGAGCATAAACTTCCAGATAGGTCTGTGGCAGTGCGATACCGTAGGTACGCGTGGACGCGCAGCACAGATCTAGATCCCAGGTGTTTCTGCTGCGGGGTTCTCCGGAATTCACATCAAAAGTAGGGACGCCAAAAGCCTGGGTGAAAATGGCATCTGTTCCAAACATGAAATCAACGCGCCCGCCAAAATCCCAAGTATCTCCTGTGGAAACGACGGGACGCTGTACAAATAAATTGAATTGATTGAGCTGGAACCGATTCGCCTGATCGGCAAAAATAACGGGACCGTTATATCCACCAGACTGACTGGGGTTGAACGTTGCGCCGCCGTTAATCCAGCCGCCAAATTTTATTCTGTTTTCGTCAATAAAAGTTTTCAGATTGCCAGCATAGAGCGTAATTGAATAGGTATCTAAAAATAATGCGCTACCCGCCAAGACACATAATAGCCATTTGTGCAATTTCATTTTTGCATGATGATAAGGATTGGTTTGTCAATACGCAGCAGTCAATGCATTGGATTGATCGGTGGTGATGAGCCAGAGTGATTCAAATCCTGCGATTCCCGGCTGCTTTTCTTTAATGCATGGATTTAGCTTTCCTGAGCTGAACTGAATTAAGAATTAAGAGCCCGGTTTTTCTGTTATCGATGCGGCTTGTGTCAATGTATCGGTATCGTGTGTCATGTCATTGCGTGGCTTTGGATTTATGTGCTCGATTTAACAGATTTTGATCAGTGCTTTTTTCAGAACGCTATAACCGCATACAGCGGTTGTAAGATTTTAACGATTTGTATCAAAGATGGCTAATGAAATGATGCGCATTGTTGCGTATTGTCTCTACAGTCTCTGACTAACGGAACGTATTTTGCAGGAGTGTTTGTTTTTATGGTGAATTCTGGCGGTTGTTCAGCCAGTCCTCCCGCATGCTCCGGGCTTGCGAAAACGCTTCTTGCAATGCTTCTCCATCCGCATTTTTCAGCAGATCTTTCAGAATATTCAATTCATGTTGGTACGTCGTTATCTGTTCGATCAGCGCGCTGCGATTGGCGAGGCAAATGTCGCGCCACATTTCTGGCGAGCTACTGGCGATGCGGGTGAAATCGCGGAAGCCGCTACCCGTGAAGCGCAGCAGATTTGCAGGTGTGTCCGTGCTGTTGCACAAATGATTCATGAGCGTGAATGCCAGAATATGCGGCAGGTGACTGGTGGCGGCGAGGATCTGGTCGTGTTCGTCAACCGGCATTTGTGAAACTTTTGCGCCGCAGGTCCGCCATAGCGCGGCAGTTGTTTCAACGGCATCGGTTCGGGTTGCTTCGATCGGGGTGAGAATGACATGCCTGCCGGTGTACAGATCGTCCTGCGCGGCGAGGACACCGCTTTGTTCCGCGCCCGCAATCGGATGGCCTGGCACGAAGTTTTTCAGGTTTTCGCCGAGATGACGGCGTGCGGCGGTGACGACATTCTGTTTGGTGCTGCCCGCGTCGGAGACGATGGTGCCGGGTTGCAGGTGCGGTGCAATTTGCGACATGATGCTTGCGGTCTGGCCGACCGGCATGGCGAGCAATACAAAATCAGCCCGGTGCAGGGCAGATGCCATGTCGGGCGCGATTTCATCAATGACGCCGTGCGCCATCGCGTGCGCCATGTTTTCACGGCTGCGCCCGACGCCGATAATATGATGTACTGCGCCGGCCTTGCGCAGCGCCAGTGCAAATGAGCCGCCGATCAGTCCGACACCGATGATCACCAGCCGGTCAAGCGTTACGGGAAGGGGGGGCATACGATTCAAGTTAAAGGCTGCGGCGGACGCTGCGTGAAAGATGAGCCTCGGTAACGTCTTTATTCATGACGATAATCACGCAAATTCTTCCAATGCATATTCGAGTGATTTTAAGAAGCGCTGGTTTTCATGCTCCAGTCCTATGGTGACACGCAAATGCCGTGGCATTTCATAGATACCCAGTGGACGGACAATGACCCCTTGCTGCAGCAGATTTTGATAAACTTTCAGCGTGTTGGTCGCATCACCGGTGACTTCAAAGCTGATGAAATTGCCGTAGGACGGGATGTATTCTACCCCCAGCTTGCGGAAACCATCGGTCACTTGCAGCATGCCTGCACGATTCAATGCATAGGCGCGCTGGACGAATTCGGTGTCTTCCAGTGCTGCCAGCGCGCCGATCAATCCGATGCTGCTGACGTTGAACGGTTGGCGGACACGGTTCATGAGATCGGCGATCTCGGGGTGAGCGAGTCCAAAGCCAACGCGCACGCCGGCCAACCCATAGATTTTGGAAAATGTCCGTGTGATAACCAGATTGGGAAACTGCTTCAGCCAGTTGATACTGTCCGATTTGTTCGCCGCAGGCAGGTATTCGTAATAGGCTTCGTCCAGTACGACGAGAACGTCGCGCGATACACGTTCGATGAAGCGTAACAGATCGCTGGTGCTGGATAGCGTGCCGGTCGGATTGTTGGGGTTGGCGATGAAGACCATGCGCGTTTCCGGTGTGATGGCGTCGAGCATCGCCGGAAGATCATGCCCGTAGTCTCGCGCGGGCACTGAAATGCCTTTGGCGCCGATGGTCTGTGTAATCAGTGGATAAACGGCGAAAGCATGCTGCGAATAAATGGCGCTTGCACCCGGTTTCAGGAAAACGCGGGCGGCAAGATCCAGTACATCGTTGGAGCCGTTGCCGAGGATGATCTGTTCGCTGCCGATACCGTATTGCTTTGCTAATGCCTGTTTTAATTCGAATCCGCTGCCATCGGGATAGCGGGCGATGTCGTGCAGTGCCTGGATCATGGCTTCCAGCGCCAGCGGGCTGGCGCCGAGCGGATTTTCGTTTGAAGCCAGTTTAATGATGCTGTCTTCGTCCAGTCCCATTTCTCTGGCGAGTTCCGATATCGGCTTGCCGGGTTGGTAAGGTTGTATGGCGCGGATATATTCCGGTGCAAAATCACAAAGATTCATAATCGTTTTATCTTATCAATGGTTGAAAAGGGTTGGATCAGTTTTCATTGCGTATTTTCGTTTCAATGTAACGGTGACCTGAGACGTTATGTTGCAGGTCTCATGTGGCGGGATAAGATCCGAGTATTTTCAGGAAGCTTGCCTTTTCGTTCAGTTCCTTGAGTGCGATGGCGACATTACTGTCGTCCCGGTGGCCTTCGATATCGACAAAAAAAACATATTGCCAGAGATCAATGCGCGAGGGGCGCGATTCAAGTCGGGTCATGCTGACGCCGTGTTCTGCAAACGGTGTCAGTAATTTATAAATGGCGCCGGCGTAGTTGCCGGTGGATATGATCAGCGATGTCTTGTCTTTGCCGGATGGTTCGACATGTTGCGTGCCGAGTACCAGGAAGCGGGTTGTGTTTTTTGAATCGTCCTCGATATTTTCGGCGCAGATCGCCAGCCCATAAAGCTCGGCTGCTCGTTTTCCGGCGATTGCTGCGGCGTTTTTGTCTTGTGCGGCAAGACGGGCGGCATCGGCGTTGCTGCCCGCATTGATGTAGTGCCTGCTGGACAGCGTCGGTAGATTGGCCTGTAACCAGTGGTGGCATTGCGCAAACGATTGCGGGTGCGAGTAAATTTTATCGATTTGCGTCACGTCGGTTTGTTGTGCCATCAATGCCTGGTGTACCGGCAATTGAATTTCGCCGCAGACCGTCAGCGATGTCTGTAACAGCAGATCCAGCGTGCGGCCAACGGCGCCTTCGGTCGAGTTTTCTACGGGTACGACACCATAACCCGCGTTGCCGGATTCGACACTGCGAAATACAGCGTCGATGGAATCGCAAGGCAGCGTTGTTATTGTGCTGCCGAAACGCTTGATTGCGGCTTCTTCGGAAAATGTGCCCTGAGGCCCCAGGCATGCGATTGTCATTGGTTTTTCCAGCGCGCGGCATATCGACATGATTTCGGTAAAGAGCTGTACGATGCGTGGGTTGTCCAGCGGCCCCGGGTTTTCTTGCTGCATCCGGGTGAGTATCTGGGCTTCACGTTCGGGGCGGTAGATGATGCCGCTTTTTTTAATCAATCCGATTTGCTGGGCACATTCCGCGCGCCTGTTGAGCAATCTGAGCATTTCGCTGTCGATGCTGTCAATCTTGTCGCGTAATTGTTTTAATTGCTCATTCATGGCGTTAAATGTTTATTGAGTCGGGAAAGGCACATAGCGCACAGATAGCACACCCGAGATCAAAGCGATTGTTTCGATGACTTTCTGCGATACCGGGCTGTCCACGTCGACCAGTGTGTAAGCCATTTCACCACGGGATTTGTTGACCATGTTGTGGATATTGAGGCCGGCTTCGGCCAGACAGGTGGAAACCTGTCCGACAATGTTGGGCACATTGGCATTGGCGATGGCTAACCGGTAAGGCGACTCGCGCTCCATAGCGATATTGGGAAAATTGACCGTATTTTTGATATTCCCGTTTTGTAGAAAATCGGTCAGCTGGTTGACCACCATAATCGCGCAGTTTTCTTCGGCTTCCTGAGTCGATGCGCCCAGATGCGGCAATGTAATCACGGATTCGTGATGCTGCAACTTCCGGCTGGGAAAGTCACAGACATAGTATTTTATTTTCCGGGACGCGATGCCATCGAGTATGGCGTCTTCGCTGACGATACTGTTGCGCGAGAAATTCAACAGGACGACGCTCTGTTTCATCAGGCTGATGCTTTTTTCATTGATCAGATGGCGGGTCGAATCCAGTAACGGAATGTGAACGGTAATAAAATCACTGTGGCGCAGCAAGGCTTCGAGTGTATTGGCTTTTTTGACTTCGGACGATAGACTCCAGGCGGATTCGACCGTGATATTGGGGTCGTAGCCGACAACTTTCATGCCCATTTTAAGCGCCGCGTCGGCAACCAGTCGGCCGATTTGTCCCAGACCAATCACACCGAGTGTGCGTCCTGGCAACTCGACGCCCGAGAAGCGTTTTTTTTCGCTTTCAGCTTGTTCGTGGAGCGCTGCGTCATTGCCTTGCAGGGTTTCGACAAAACGCAATGCGAGCAGCAGATTACGCGCGGCAATCAGGAGACCGGCGATTACCAGTTCTTTGACGGCATTGGCATTTGCCCCAGGTGTATTGAAGACAGGCACGCCGCGCTGGCTCATGACCTGTACGGGGATATTATTGGTACCCGCGCCTGCGCGTCCGATGGCCAGTACGCCGTCTGGAATGACTGCGTCCAGCAGATTATGCGAACGCAGCAGAATGGCATCCGGTTTGGCTATATCGGATCCGACCTGGTAGTGATCCTTTGGAAATTGTTCCAGGCCCAGGTGTGAAATCTGATTTAAAGTCAGGATCCTGAAATTGTTTCTTTGATGATTAACCATGTTTTTTGGCAAATTCCTGCATGAATTCAGCCAGCCGTACAACACCTTCAACGGGCATGGCGTTATACAGCGAAGCGCGCATGCCGCCGACAGAGCGGTGCCCTTTGAGCTGAATCAATCCGTTAGCTTCGGCCTGGCTGAGAAATGTGGCATCCAGCGCAGCGTTTTTGAGCGTAAACGGGATATTCATGCGCGAACGGTCTGACCGGACAACCGGACAGTGGTAAAAATCGCAGTTGTCAATCAGATCGTACAGTATCGCGGCCTTACGGATGTTCATCTGTTCAATTGCGGCTAATCCGCCTTGCTGTTTGAGCCATTTCATGACCAGTCCGGTGATGTATATGGCATAGGTCGGCGGTGTGTTGTACATGGAAGCGTTGTCGATATGCACCTGATAATCAAACAGAGTGGGGGTTCCGGGTAATACATCGCCGGTAAGATCATCACGGATAATGACCAGTACCAGCCCGGCCGGTCCGAGATTTTTTTGCGCACCGGCGTAAATCAGGCCGTAGCGCGAGACATCCAGCGGGCGCGACAAAATATCGGAGGACATATCGGCAGCCAGAGGGATGTCGCTGCTTTCCGATAAATCGGGCGTCCAGTTGAATTCAACACCGCCGATCGTTTCGTTGGTGGTGTAATGGAGATACGCGGCGTTTGGGTTTGTCTGCCATGTGTTCCGTTTCGGTGCATACGTAAAACGGGCGCTTTCGGACGATGCGGCGATGTTGACTGTGCAGTAGCGTTGTGCCTCCTGAACGGCCTTGCTGGACCACTGACCGGTGACGATATAGTCCGCATTTCTTTTGCCGCGCAGTAAATTCATCGGCACCATGGCAAACTGGCTGGAAGCGCCGCCCTGTAAAAACAGGATTTTGTAATTCCGAGGTATGGCGGCCAGTTCGCGTAAATCGTTTTCCAGAGTTTCAACGATGGCCATGAATTCCTTGCCGCGATGGCTCATTTCCATGACAGACATGCCGCAACCCTGCCAGTCGAGCATTTCATTTTGCGCTTGCTGCAGGACTTCCCGTGGCAACACGGCAGGCCCCGCGCTGAAATTGTAGATGGGATTCATAAGCTGTGTCGGAGCATGGTTCGGATAGATTGAAGAAAACCGCACTGCATTTTTTGTTTATTCTACTTCTTTTTCTTCTTCTTCTTCTTCGCTTTCAACTACGCGCTCCAATCCCGTCAGTTTTTCGCCATCGTCGAGATTGATCAGCGTAACACCCTGAGTGGCGCGGCCCATTTCGCGTACTCCTTTGACAGGGATGCGTATCAATATGCCGCCAGAGGTGATCATCATGATTTCATCATCCGGGCGGACCAGCGTTGCGGCAACGACCTTGCCGTTGCGTTTGCTGGTTCTGATCGCGATCATGCCTTGTGTTCCACGGTTATGACGGGTGTATTCGCTGATCGGGGTGCGTTTGCCATAGCCGTTTTCGGTTACGGTCAGTACGGCCTGTTCTTCATTTTCGGCAACCAGTAGTGAAATGACTTTATGGTCTGCCGCCAGTCTCATGCCACGCACGCCGCGTGCGCCGCGTCCCATCGGACGGACGTCGTTTTCGCTGAAGCGCATGGCTTTTCCGTTGTCGGAGAATAGCATGACGTCGTATTCACCATTGGTTAGCGCCACACCGATCAGATAATCGTCTTCGTTGAGGCCAATGGCGATAATGCCATTGTTGCGCGGCCGTGAGAATTCGGATAGAGGCGTTTTTTTGACGGTGCCCGATGCCGTTGCCATAAAGACATAATGATCGTCATCGAATGTTTTGACGGGTAGAACAGCATTGATTTTTTCGCCTGCTTCCAGTTGGAGCAGGTTGATGATCGGTATGCCGCGTGCGGTTCGACCGTACTGAGGTATTGCATAAACTTTAATCCAGTACACACGTCCCAGGCTGGAGAAGCACAGAATATAGTCGTGCGTGTTGGCGATAAACAGGTTATCGATAAAATCATCTTCCCTGGAGCCGGCGGCCATCCTGCCGCGTCCGCCACGTTTCTGGGCGCGATATTCATCGAGTTGCTGCGACTTGATATAGCCTTTATGGGAAAGCGTGACGACCACATCGGCGGGTGTGATCAGGTCTTCCATGCTGAGATCCTGCGTATCAACGACAATTTCACTGCGGCGTTCGTCGCCAAATTGTTGCCGCATGGCTTCCAGTTCTTCAGAGATGATGTCCGTGATCCGGTCGGGTGTCGCCAGTATGTCGAGGAAATCGATGATTCGATCCATCACATCCTTGTATTCTTCGACGATTTTATCCTGTTCCAGTCCGGTGAGCCGTTGCAGGCGTAATTCGAGTATGGCCTGCGCCTGCGCGTCGGAAAGCCGGTAACCCTGTGCATGCAGGCCAAATTCGGGCGAGAGTCCTTCAGGGCGTAAAGCCATGGCATCAGCCACGGCGCGCGCAAGCATTTCTTCGATCAGACCCGAACGCCAGTTTCTGGCCATTAAGGCTTCTTTGGCGACCGCCGGTGTTGGTGAAGCCTTGATCAAGGCGATGATTTCATCGACATTGGACAATGAAATCGCAAGACCTTCCAGGATATGCCCGCGTTCACGCGCTTTTTTGAGTTCAAAAACGATTCTGCGGGTGACGATTTCGCGCCGGTGACGCAAAAATGCATCGAGGATCTGTTTCAGATTCAAAAGCCGCGGCTGGCCGTCGAGAAGGGCGACCATGTTCATGCCGAAAGTATCCTGCATCTGTGTTTCTTTATACAGATTATTGAGGATAACATCCGGGTGTTCATCGCGTTTGAGCTCAATAACGACACGCATGCCGGATTTGTCGGATTCGTCGCGTAAATCCGAGATGCCTTCGATTCTTTTGTCACGTACAAGCTCGCCGATACGGATGAGTAAATTGGCTTTATTCACCTGATAGGGGAGTTCATCGACAATAATGGCCTGCCGGTTGCCTTTATCGATGTCTTCGAAATGTGTGCGCGCACGCATGATGACACGACCACGCCCGGTGCGGTAACCGTCGTGTACACCGGATACGCCATAAATAATCCCGGCAGTAGGGAAATCAGGCGCTGGAATGCATGCAATCAGCTCATCAATGCTGGTGTCCGGATTTCGCAGCAGCAGCAGGCTTGCTTCGATGACTTCATTGAAATTGTGCGGTGGGATGTTGGTTGCCATGCCTACGGCGATTCCCGAGGATCCATTGATCAGCAGGTTGGGAATTTTTGCCGGCAGGATTAACGGTTCCTTTTCGGATTCGTCATAGTTAGGACCGAAATCTACAGTTTCTTTGTCCAGGTCGACAAGCAGTTCGTGTGCGATGCGTGACATGCGAATTTCGGTGTAACGCATGGCGGCAGCATTATCGCCGTCAATTGAGCCGAAATTGCCTTGTCCGTCAATCAGCATATAGCGCAGAGAAAAATGCTGTGCCATACGCACAATCGTGTCATAAACGGCGGTGTCGCCGTGCGGATGGTATTTACCGATCACATCGCCGACGATACGTGCGGATTTTTTGTAAGGACGGTTCCAGTCATTGGAGAGTTCGTGCATGGCGAACAGAACCCGGCGATGAACAGGTTTGAGGCCATCCCGGACATCGGGCAATGCGCGCCCTACAATGACACTCATCGCATAATCCAGGTAGGATCGGCGCATTTCCTCTTCAAGGCTTACCGGTAGTGTTTCCTTGGCAAATTGATTCATGTTTTGTAATAGGTAAGGACAGCTGTGTTTACACGATCAACGCAGATAGGGTTTTCCTGATGCGTTACGTTATGATGTGATGCAAATTTTCTATTCTACCATGATGGGGGAGTATATGTATCTCAGCCAACTTTACAGGATTCTTCCCTGACGGGATAACAGGCCAGTGATGTTCTGGAAAAAAAACTTGAAAAAGCTGGTTATATGAGTAAAGATAATAGCTTTTTCAAAAATCATTGAGTCCTTGGGACGAGGATGCGGGTATGGCGATACCATGCAGCAGCCGTACCCTTGTCATCGATACCAAGCTGTTGTGTTAATGATCAATTAAGTGAGCTAAGCATAGACGTGTCAAATGTAATGAATACTTATTTACGGCTGCCCGTGACCTTTGTGAAAGGAGAGGGCGTTTGGCTGTGGGATAATCAGGGTGAACGCTATTTAGATGCGCTATCGGGTGTGGCGGTTTGCGGTCTGGGCCATAGTCACCCGCGTTTGACGGAGGCGATATGCCGTCAGGCAAAAATGCTTATCCATACTTCAAATATCTATTTTATAGAGCGGCAGGAACAACTGGCCACACGTCTGGCTGCGTTATCCGGGATGGATAAAGTTTTTTTCTGTAACTCCGGTGCCGAAGCGAATGAAGCGGCAATAAAACTGGCAAGGTTACACGGTCATAATAATGGGATCGCTTTGCCGACAATTATTGTGATGGAGCAGTCATTTCACGGTCGTACAATGGCCACACTGACTGCTACAGGTAATCGGAAGGTGCAGGCCGGGTTTGAACCACTGCTGACAGGTTTTGTGCGCGTGCCCTATAACAATCTGGAAGCGGTCAGGCAGGTGGCGGAAAACAACAAGAATGTCGTTGCGGTTCTGGTGGAACCTTTTCAGGGCGAAGGTGGCGTCAATGTTCCTCAGGCGCGTTATTTGCAGGAATTGCGTGATCTATGCGACCAGAATGGCTGGCTGTTGATGCTTGATGAGGTGCAATCGGGGATCGGGCGCAGCGGCAAATGGTTTGCGTTTCAGCATAGCGGCATTACACCCGACGTCATGATGTTGGCCAAGGGGCTGGGTTCGGGCGTTCCCATTGGTGCGTGCCTGACGAAAGGTATAGCGGCTGAAGTGCTTAAGCCGGGCAATCACGCTTCTACTTTTGGCGGGAATCCGCTGGTCTGTGCCGCTGCGCTGGAAACGCTTGCGGTACTTGAGGAAGATGGTCTGATCCAGCATGCGCACGAGCTGGGTATTTTTATGCGTGAACAATTGCGTGCGCAACTTTCCGGTGTCAACGGTGTGGTGGAGGTCAGAGGACAAGGATTGCTGATCGGTGTTGAATTGTCAGTACCCTGTTTTGATCTGGTCAAAAGAGCGCTAGGTCAAAAACTGCTCATTAATGTCACTTCAGAGAAAGTGGTGCGTTTATTGCCTGCACTGGTGATGCAGTCGGATGAAGGCAAACAGGTGATCGATATTACCTGCCGATTAATCAAGGAGTTTCTGAATGGCTAATTAGATTAAATGGTTGTTGAATATTTTTTCTGATTAGTTTTTTTGGTTTATATGCAGTTGAAACATTATCTTCAGTTTAGTGATTTTAGCCGGGAGGAGTATGAATACCTGTTTGCGCGGACGCGATTTGTAAAACAGGCATTTAAACAACATCAACAATACTGGCCATTGGTTGATCGAACACTGGTCATGATTTTTGATAAAAACTCAACCCGAACACGGTTGTCGTTTGAAGCCGGTATGGATCAACTGGGTGGTTCGTCCATTTATCTTTCCACACGCGATACTCAGCTGGATAGAGGGGAGCCTGTCGAAGATGCGGCGCGCGTGATTTCGCGCATGGCTGATATTGTTATGATTCGTACCTATGCGCACGACATTTTGCAGCGTTTTACCGATCACTCCGATGTGCCGGTAATTAATGGATTGACTGATGAATATCATCCCTGCCAGATCATGGCGGATATCTTTACGTTTATAGAACACCGGGGAGATATCAAGGGAAAAATCGTTGCCTGGATAGGCGATGCCAATAATATCTGCAATACCTGGCTGCAGGCCGCTGAAATTTTCGATTTTAAAGTGCATGTTTCGACTCCGCCTGGCTATGATATCGATCTTGCTCGGATCGAGTTGAAGACAACAGGGCATTTTGAAGAATTTGCCAATCCCCATGATGCAGTGAAAAATGCTGATCTGGTTACAACGGATGTTTGGACCAGTATGGGATTTGAGGTTGAAGCCGAGCGAAGGAAGGCAGATTTCGCCGAGTTTTGCGTCGATGCTGAAATGATGGCCTTAGCAAAAGAAAATGCGCTATTTATGCATTGTCTGCCTGCCCATCGGGGTGAAGAAGTGGCCGCCGAAGTCATCGACGGCCCACATTCGGTCGTATGGGATGAAGCTGAAAACCGCCTGCATACACAGAAAGCGCTATTGGAATATTTGCTGCTGGGAAAGACCGGGAAGATTTGATTACTGTTAATCGTGGGTAAATGAGAATGAGAGAAATAAATAAGGTAGTCCTGGCCTTTTCTGGTGGTTTGGATACTTCAGTAATTCTAAAATGGCTGCAGGATACCTATCGCTGTGAGATTGTGACATTCACAGCGGATATCGGGCAAGGCGAAGAAGTTGAACCCGCACGTGCCAAGGCGCGTCAGTTAGGTGTTAGCGAGATCTATATTGATGACCTGCGTGAAACGTTTGTCAGGGACTTTGTTTTTCCGATGTTTAGAGCGAATACGCTCTATGAAGGCGAATATCTATTGGGAACCAGTATTGCACGTCCCTTGATCGCGAAAAGACAGATCGAAATCGCAAAGGAAACCGGGGCGGATGCTGTGTCTCACGGCGCCACAGGCAAGGGAAATGACCAGGTGCGGTTTGAGTTGGGTTATTATGCATTGGAGCCCAATATCCATGTGATTGCGCCGTGGCGGGAATGGGATCTGAATTCCAGAGAAAAGCTGCTGGCGTATGCGGAGAAGCATGGTATCCCCGTGGAAATGAAGAAAAAAAATGGTTCTCCTTATAGTATGGATGCCAATCTTTTGCATATCTCATACGAAGGTAGAAGCCTTGAAAATCCAGCCACGGAACCGGAAGAATCGATGTGGCGATGGACCGTATCGCCAGAAAAAGCACCTGATGAAGCTGAGTTTCTGGAAATTGAATTCGAACGTGGTGATGCCGTGGCGTTAAATGGGCGCCGATTGAGTCCGGCTGACATTCTGGCGACATTGAATCAGCTGGGTGGAAAGCATGGTATCGGCAGGCTGGATCTGGTGGAAAATCGCTATGTCGGTATGAAATCGCGCGGTTGCTATGAAACGCCAGGGGGTACAATTTTGCTGCGTGCGCATCGCGCACTGGAATCTATTACGCTTGATCGCGAAGTCAGTCACTTGAAAGATGAGCTTATGCCGCGTTACGCTACATTAATTTACAATGGCTATTGGTGGAGTCCTGAGCGTAAAGCCATACAGGCTTTGATTGATGTCACCCAGGAAAATGCAAACGGCTGGGTGAGATTGAAACTCTATAAAGGCAATGTAATGGTGGTCGGACGTGATTCAAAAACAGATTCGCTGTTTGATGAGAATGTCGCGACATTCGAGGATGACGCGGGCGCTTATAACCAGGCTGACGCAGCAGGTTTTATCCGTTTAAATGCATTGCGCTTACGTATTGCGGCAAATAAAAGGAAGAATATTTAAGAAGACCGGGTGTTTTTGACGCAGATTTGAAATATGAAGTAGCAGCAGTCGATCGGCTACGATCAAAGTAATGAGGAATATATGCCTTCGTTCGATATTGTTTCGGAAGTGGATAGTCATGAAGTTAGAAATGCTGTAGAGCAAACAAATAAGGAGGTCGGGTCCCGTTTTGATTTTAAAGGGTCCGATGCCCGTATTGAACAGTCGGATCTCGTCTTGACGGTATATGCCGACGATGATTTCAAGCTCGATCAGGTTCTGGACATTTTGCGGACAAAACTGACCAAAAGGAATATTGATGTGCGCTGCCTGGACAGAGGGAATGTCGAAAAGGTAAGCGGCAATAAGGTCAAGCAGGTAATAACGGTAAAAACAGGACTTGAAACAGAGTTGGCTAAAAAAATTGCAAAGATTTTGAAAGAAAGTAAATTAAAGGTGCAAACAAGTATTCAAGGTGACTCATTGCGAGTCTCCGGTGTGAAGAGAGATATTCTGCAAGAAGCGATCGGGATAGTAAAAAAAGCGATCACAGATTTTCCACTGCAATATCAGAATTTTAGAGATTAATTCTATACTGTCGCCGGAATAGCTTAGGATAGTATCAGCATGGATCAAGAATTAAAGTGGTGTAGCTGTTTGTATTTTAAAGAAGAAATGAAATTTCTTTTAATGAGAACGCAAAGTCAGGCTTGACACCAAGCAGTAAACCCCATAGAATCCGCTGTCTTTTCTAAGACATCAGAGAGTTGATGTTTTGGAGCAATAAAATCAGTCGTGTAGTGTAGATATATCAGATCATCCGCAGGTGTGGGTGGACTGGTATCAAGAAATCAACCCAGCAACAAGATCAGGACGGCTCTAGAGGCCGTCTAAGTTTTTTTTAGGACATAGTTTATATGCCGACTATAAGTCAATTAGTACGTAAGCCGCGAGAAGCCAAGCGCGTCAAAAGCACTGTTCCTGCGCTAGAGAATTGCCCTCAGAAAAGAGGTGTCTGTACGAGGGTATATACCACTACACCCAAGAAGCCTAATTCCGCATTGCGGAAAGTTGCGCGCGTTCGTTTAACAAATGGCTATGAAGTATCGAGCTATATTGGCGGTGAAGGCCACAATCTGCAGGAACACTCGGTTGTGCTCATTCGGGGCGGACGTGTAAAGGATTTGCCGGGTGTGCGTTACCATACGGTGAGGGGTAGTCTGGATACCGCTGGAGTTAAAGATCGTAAGCAAGGAAGATCCAAATATGGTTCTAAGAGACCGAAAACGTCTTAATCCGTAAGTAATGCCAAATGTAAAGTATCGAAGTTTGTGAGGTAAACAATGCCAAGACGTAGGGAAGTACCAAAACGTGAAATACTGCCAGATCCAAAGTATCACAATATAGAGTTGGCAAAATTTGTAAATGTGCTGATGACGCGTGGAAAAAAATCAGTCGCTGAAAGAATTATTTATGGCGCATTAACGCAGATAGAAAAGAAAACAGGCTCCGATCCATTGGAAGTTTTTACTCAAGCGTTGACAAATGTCAGGCCGTTGGTTGAGGTAAAAAGCCGGCGTGTGGGTGGGGCAAATTATCAGGTTCCTGTCGAAGTCAGGTCAATTCGTCGTAATGCATTGGCGATGCGCTGGTTGAGGGATGCGGCAAGAAAAAGAAGTGAAAAATCAATGGATATGCGTCTGGCAGGTGAGCTGTCGGATGCCGCGGAAGGCAGAGGCGGTGCTGTTAAGAAAAAAGAAGAAGTGCATCGCATGGCCGAATCCAATAAAGCATTTTCGCATTTCAGGTTCTGATGTATTTCTCAGGCAGAAACATTAAGGTTCGTAGTTTTTAATTTTTAAGGCGTAGTGATCGTGGCAAGAAAAACTCCTATAGAGCGCTATCGTAACATCGGGATTATGGCGCATATTGATGCTGGTAAGACAACGACAACTGAGCGCATACTGTTTTATACGGGTGTGTCGCATAAGATTGGAGAAGTGCATGACGGTGCGGCAACAATGGACTGGATGGAGCAGGAACAGGAGCGGGGAATTACAATCACTTCTGCAGCTACGACATGTTTCTGGAAAGGGATGGAAGGTAATTATCCGGAGCATCGCATCAATATCATCGATACACCGGGGCACGTAGATTTTACGATTGAAGTGGAGCGCTCTCTGCGTGTATTGGACGGTGCATGTACGGTGTTTTGTGCTGTCGGTGGCGTGCAGCCACAAACCGAAACCGTATGGCGGCAGGCGAATAAATACAAAGTCCCAAGATTGGCATTTGTGAATAAGATGGATAGATCGGGCGCGAATTTTATGCGCGTCTACGAACAAATCAAATCCAGATTAAAAGCGGATCCGGTGCCTGTTCAGCTTCCCATCGGTGCGGAAGATAAGTTCGAAGGAATCGTCGACTTGGTGAAAATGAAGGCCATTTATTGGGATGACGACAGTAAAGGGCTCAAATTTGAAGAGCGGGAAATTCCTGCCTCACTGAAAGAGCAAGCTCAGGAATGGCGGGAGAAAATGGTGGAGTCCGCAGCTGAGGCGAACGAAGAGCTGATGAATAAATATCTGGAAGAAGGTGATTTGGAAATTTCGGATATTAAGGCAGGTATTCGGTTGAGAACGATCAGCAATGAAATTGTGCCAATGATGTGTGGTACAGCCTTTAAAAATAAAGGTGTGCAGGCAATGCTCGATGCGGTCATTGATTTTATGCCTTCGCCAATAGATGTTGTGGCAATTCAAGGTACTAAAGAAAATGGTGAATCCGCTCAAAGAAAATCGGATGATAGTGAGCCTTTTTCTGCATTGGCATTTAAAGTGGCGACAGACCCCTATGTTGGTCAACTCATTTTCTTCAGGGTTTATTCGGGTGTAGTGAATTCCGGCGATACGGTTTTTAACTCGGTTAAATCTCGTAAAGAAAGAATTGGCCGTATTCTGCAAATGCATGCTAATCAGCGTGAGGAAATTAAAGAAGTTCGGGCAGGTGACATCGCTGCAGCCGTGGGGCTTAAGGAAGTTACCACCGGGGATACACTGTGTGATTCTAATGCCATCATTACTTTGGAAAGAATGGATTTTCCAGAGCCGGTTATACATGTTGCGGTTGAGCCAAAAACGAAACTCGATCAGGAAAAAATGGGGATAGCGTTAAATAGGCTTGCGCAGGAAGATCCGTCGTTCCGGGTGAGAACAGACGAGGAATCCGGTCAAACTATTATTTCTGGTATGGGCGAGCTGCATTTAGAGATCATTGTTGATCGGATGAGGCGCGAATTTGGCGTGGAAGCGAATGTTGGTGCGCCTCAGGTCGCTTATAGGGAGGCGATTAAAAAGCTTGTCGAAGTGGAAGGAAAGTTTGTCAAACAGTCTGGGGGTAGAGGGCAATACGGTCATGTATGGCTTAAGATGGAACCCAATGAAGCAGGCAAGGGATTTGAGTTTGTAGATGAAATCAAGGGCGGGGTAGTGCCAAGAGAGTATATCCCTGCGGTAGAGAAGGGTTTGCAAGAAACACTGCCTAATGGTATATTGGCGGGTTTTCCGGTTGTAGACGTTAAAGTCACTCTTTTTGATGGTTCGTATCACGATGTAGACTCTAACGAGAATGCGTTCAAAATGGCGGCGTCAATAGCCTTCAAAGATGGAATGAGAAAAGCCAATCCTATTTTACTGGAGCCAATGATGGCTGTAGAAGTGGAAACTCCGGAAGAGTTTATGGGTAATGTAGTTGGTGATTTGTCATCCAGGCGCGGGATGATACAGGGCATGGATGATGTGCCTGGTATGAAAGTGGTTCGAGCCGAAGTGCCGTTAGCCGAAATGTTTGGATATTCAACCGCGTTAAGGTCAGCTACTCAGGGTAGAGCAACGTACACGATGGAATTTAAGCATTACGTTGAAGCGCCAAAGAATGTTGCTGAGGCAGTTATTAATAAGAAATGATATTTTTGGTGAAAGTGTAAAGGATAAGTCATGGCAAAGAGCAAATTTGAGCGTTCAAAACCGCACGTAAATGTAGGAACGATTGGGCATGTGGATCATGGAAAGACCACATTGACAGCGGCGATCACGACGATATTGACACAAAAGTTTGGTGGTGAAGCAAAAAGCTATGCACAGATTGATTCGGCACCTGAGGAGCGCGCACGGGGTATTACCATCAATACTGCGCACGTAGAGTATGAAACCGACAAACGCCATTATGCTCATGTGGACTGTCCTGGTCACGCCGACTATGTTAAGAACATGATTACTGGTGCAGCGCAGATGGATGGCGCTATTCTGGTCGTTTCTGCCGCTGATGGCCCAATGCCGCAAACGCGTGAGCATATACTGCTGGCCAGGCAGGTTGGTGTGCCTTATATCATTGTGTACATGAACAAAGCGGACATGGTGGATGACGCGGAACTGCTGGAACTGGTTGAGATGGAAATACGCGAGCTGTTGTCCAAATATGACTTCCCGGGCGACGATACACCGATCGTGATAGGCTCGGCATTAAAAGCACTGGAAGGCGATCAGAGCGAAATAGGTGCGCCTTCGATCCTGAAACTGGCGGAAGCACTGGACAGTTATATCCCTGAGCCGGAAAGAGCAATTGACGGGGCGTTTATCATGCCGGTTGAAGATGTATTCTCGATATCAGGTCGCGGTACGGTAGTCACCGGACGGGTAGAGCGCGGCATAATCAAAGTCGGTGAAGAAATAGAAATTGTTGGTCTTAAGCCAACACTGAAGACCGTCTGCACCGGTGTAGAGATGTTCCGGAAGCTTCTGGATCAAGGGCAGGCTGGAGATAACGTCGGCGTATTATTACGCGGCACCAAGCGCGAGGAAGTCGAGCGTGGGCAGGTGTTGGCAAAACCGGGCAGTATCGCACCACATACCAAATTTACAGCCGAGATTTACGTGCTGAGTAAAGACGAGGGCGGACGCCATACACCATTCTTCCCAGGCTATCGCCCACAGTTTTACTTTAGAACGACCGATGTCACCGGCGCTATTGAATTGCCTGCGGGAACCGAGATGGTCATGCCGGGCGATAATGTTTCAGTGACTGTGAATCTGATAGCACCGATTGCAATGGAAGACGGTTTGCGGTTTGCCATACGCGAGGGTGGCAGAACTGTTGGTGCGGGCGTGGTCGCTAAGGTAATTGAGTAATTCTCGACTGCAAGATCCAGGGTAATAAGATACATACAATAAATTTTGGCACGGAATCAAGATCATGCAGAATCAAAAAATTAGGATAAGACTAAAAGCATTTGATTATCGATTAATCGATAAATCAGCGCTTGAAATCGTTGATACGGCTAAAAGAACAGGCGCTGTAGTTCGTGGGCCGGTTCCCTTGCCGACAAGAATAGAAAGATTTGATGTTCTTCGTTCTCCTCATGTCAATAAAACATCACGCGATCAATTTGAAATTAGAACGCATCTCAGGTTGATGGATATCATCGATCCGACAGATAAAACTGTTGATGCTTTAATGAAACTGGATTTACCCGCTGGGGTCGATGTGGAAATTAAGCTTTAATAATTTTGACACGTGATCAATAAATTAATATCGGAATAGCAATGAGTTTAGGTTTAATCGGTCGAAAAGTGGGAATGACACGCATATTCACTGAGAGTGGTGATAGCCTGTCTGTTACTGTCGTGGACGTGGCGGGTAATCGCGTGACGCAAATTAAAACCTGCAAGACAGATGGGTATTCGGCGGTGCAAGTCGCTTTTGGCAAAAAAAGACCAATTCGTGTAAATAAGCCTATGTCGGGACATTTTTCTAAAGCAGGCACCGAAGCGGCGAGCCTGTTGAAGGAATTTCGGGTAGCTACTGACGACGAAGCTGCGCAGTTGGTATTGGGCGCATTCGTTGAAATAGATGTTTTTCAAGTAGGCCAAAAAGTCGATGTTTCAGGAACAACGATTGGTAAAGGATATGCCGGCTCGATAAAACGTCATCATTTTGCATCGAATAGAGCGTCGCACGGTAATTCCAAGGCACATAGAAAACCGGGATCTATTGGTATGGCTCAGGATCCTGGGCGTATCTTTCCAGGTAAAAGGATGTCCGGACAGCTGGGGAATGTAAAGCGTACCATTCAAAACTTAGAAATAATAAAAATAGATAAAGACAGAAATTTATTACTGATTAAGGGAGCTATACCCGGATCGAAGGGGAGCGAGGTAATAGTTTCTTCAAGTATAAAAAAACAAAATAAAAAAGTTGAAAATTAAAAAGTAAGGTAGATAAGTAATGGAATTAAAGCTGATCAATGAGCAGAAGCAGGATATAGGAAGTATATCTGTTTCCGATTCTTTGTTTAATAGGGAATATAATGAAGTTGTTGTTCATCAAATAGTTACCTCTTATCTATCTAATGCAAGAAGCGCTACAAGAGCACAAAAAGATAGATCGAGCGTTGCTAAATCAACCCATAAGCCATGGCGGCAGAAGGGAACCGGGCGAGCGAGAGCGGGTAGAGCTTCCAGTCCGATTTGGCGGGGCGGCGGCAAAGCTTTTCCAAATAGCCCGCAAGAGAATTATAAGAAAAAAATAAATAAAAAAATGTATCGAGCCGGAATGAGTGCAATTTTATCCAAGCTTGTGCGTGACGACCGACTGGCGGTTATCGATACGTTTAATGTAGAGACACATAAGACTAAGGAATTCAAAGAGAAATTAAGAATTCTTGGATTCGAGAATTTGCTGCTTGTAACTGATGAGTTAAAGGATTCTCTTTATTTGTCATCCAGAAATGTGCCGGATATTTTAGTAATAGAGGCAAATAATATTGATCCGGTTAGTCTTTTGAAATTTGATAAAACACTGGTTACTGCAAATAGCATCAGAAAATTTGAGGAATTATTTTTATGAGTGATTCAATAAAACAATATGAGCGTTTAATGCATGTGATTCTTGCGCCCTATATTTCAGAAAAAGGAACATTTATTGGTGAAGCTCATAATCAAACAATATTCCGTGTGGTGCGAGATGCAACAAAAAGCGAGATAAAAGCTGCTATCGAAATAATCTGGAAAGATCAAAAGATTACAGTAGAGAAAGTCCGGACCATGAATGTGAAGGGTAAGAAAAAAAGATTTGGCCGACATTTGGGCAGCCGGAGTGATTGGAAGAAGGCAATTGTCAGTATCAAAGAAGGTCAGGAATTGAGTTTTACCAATTTATCCAGTGGTGGAGCTAAATAATGTCACTTGTAAAACTTAGACCAACTTCACCTGGAAGACGTGGCGTCGTACGAGTAATCCAACCGGATTTGTATAAGGGCGAGCCTTTTAAACAGCTGATAGAAAAACAAAGTAGCAAAGCTGGAAGAAATAATTCCGGAAAAATTACAATAAGACATAGAGGCGGCGGACATAAGCAGCACTATAGAAAAATTGATTTCAAAAGAAATAAAGATGGTATTCCGGGTAAGATTGAGCGTATCGAATATGATCCAAATAGAACAGCCAATATTGCTCTGGTTTGTTATATAGATGGTGAGCGGCGATATATCATAGCACCGAAGGGATTAAAGGTCGGTGACGTCATCAACAGCGGGAATGGCGCACAAATTAAACCTGGGGATGCATTGCTGTTAAGAAATATTCCTGTTGGAACAACTATACATTGTGTTGAGCTTTTGCCGGAAAAAGGTGCACAACTGGCGCGTTCGGCAGGTACTTCCGCCCAACTCCAGGCGAGAGATGGTAATTATGCATTATTGAAATTGCGCTCAGGAGAAATAAGGAAAGTTCACATCAATTGTAGAGCGACGATTGGTGAAGTGAGCAATGCCGAGCACAATTTAAAATCAATCGGGAAGGCGGGCGCCATGAGATGGCGTGGTATAAGGCCGACTGTCAGGGGTGTCGCAATGAATCCGATTGATCATCCACATGGCGGAGGGGAAGGGCGAACTTCCGGAGGAAGGCATCCTGTTAGCCCATGGGGAACGCCAGCTAAAGGCTACAGAACACGGTCTAATAAGCGTACCGAGACCATGATTGTCAGACATCGTTATTCAAGAAAAGGTTAGTAATGGCTAGATCCATAAAAAAAGGACCGTTTGTAGATTCTCATTTATTGGCAAAAATTGATAAAGCTGCAGAAACAAATGATAAGCGACCGATTAAAACATGGTCGAGACGTTCCACAGTATTACCCAATTTTATTGGATTGACTGTTTCGGTACACAATGGTAGGCAACATATACCAGTATTCATATCAGAAAATATGGTTGGCCACAAACTCGGAGAATTCGCGATAACGAGAACCTTCAAAGGCCATGCAGCTGATAAAAAGACTGGCAAGAAATAGGAAACAATAAATGGAAACAACAGCTAAATTAAAAGGTGTTCGTTTATCGGCGCAAAAAGGTCGACTAATTGCTGATCAGGTTAGAGGAATGCATGTAGACAAGGCAATTAGTTTATTGACTTTTAGTCCTAAGAAAGGTGCGACCATAGTCAAAAGATTGTTGGAATCTGCTATCGCAAATGCTGAGCACAACGATGGGGCCGATGTTGATGAGTTAAAAATATCGAGTATCTACGTAGATAGAGGTGTGTTCATGCCACGTACGAGTGCGCGCGCCAAGGGCAGAGGTAATCGATTGATGAAACCGACTTGTCATATAACTATTACGGTGGCTGATTAAGGAAGGCCAGAATTATTAAAATTAAAGGCAGAATAAATGGGTCAAAAAATTAATCCAACTGGATTTCGTCTATCAGTACATAGAAACTGGCTTTCAAAATGGTATGCAAATAGTAATTCATTTGCTGCAATGTTAAATGAAGATATCAAAGTCAGAGAATATTTAGCAAAAAAACTTAAACATGCTTCTGTGGGACGTGTTTTGATCGAACGGCCTTCTAAAAATGCCAGAATAACAATATTTAGTGCGCGACCAGGTGTTGTTATTGGAAAAAAAGGTGAGGATATTGAAACATTAAGAGTAGAACTTCAAAAGCGGATGGGAGTTCCTGTTCATGTCAATATCGAAGAAATTCGGAAACCAGAGATTGATGCCCAGTTAATCGCAGATAATATTGCTCAGCAACTTGAAAAAAGAATTATGTTCAGGCGTGCAATGAAACGTGCTATGCAAAATGCAATGCGTCTTGGTGCGCAGGGTATTAAGATAATGAGTTCAGGCCGTCTTAATGGAATAGAAATTGCGAGAACGGAATGGTATAGAGAAGGGAGAGTGCCTTTGCATACCTTAAGAGCAAATCTTGACTATGCGACTTCTGAAGCGCAAACGACCTATGGAATAATTGGCATTAAAGTCTGGATTTTCAAGGGTGAAGTATTTGGTAAAGATAATATCAATATTTCATCAGCGAATACTGGTAATGAATCAGAAAGAAAAAGAATTGCTAAAAAGGACAAATTAAATTTTGAAATTTCTTCAACTAATAATGTAGAACTTACAAAAGAATCTGGAGATAGTGATGCTTCAACCAGCTAGAACAAAATACCGAAAACAACAAAAGGGCCGGAACACAGGAATAGCAACGCGTGGTTCGAAAGTCAGCTTTGGTGAGTTTGGTTTGAAAGCAATAGAACGAGGTAGAGTTACCGCGAGGCAAATAGAAGCCGCGAGACGTGCAATGACGCGTCATATTAAAAGAGGTGGGCGGATCTGGATTAGAATTTTTCCGGATAAGCCTATATCGCATAAGCCCGCCGAAGTCAGAATGGGTAAAGGAAAGGGAAGTCCTGAATATTTCGTGGCAGAGATTAAGCCAGGTAAAATGTTGTATGAAATGGATGGTGTTAATGAGACATTAGCGCGAGAAGCATTCAGGTTGGCGGCAGCAAAGCTCCCCATTAAAACAACATTTATCATTAGACAGCTTGGTGGTTGAGAATGAGCGCTAAAGAATTACGTAACATGGATTTAAAAGACCTAAAAAAGGAATTGCATGCATTATTAAGAACTCAATTTAGTTTAAGAATGCAATTTGCTACGCAGCAGATATCAAATATAAATTTAATAAAAAATAATAAACGTGATATTGCAAGAATTAAAACTATTATTACTGAAAAATTGAATGCATTATGAACAGCCAGAGCTTTAAGCGTACATTTACAGGAAGAGTCACAAGTAATAAGACTGATAAAACTTTGACTGTATTGGTTAATAGAAGAGTTAAACATCCATTGTATGGAAAGATCATCACTCGATCCAAGAAATATCATGTGCATGATGAAAATAACGAAGGCCAGATTGGCGATACTGTCTTAATCGAAGAAACAAGACCTTTTTCCAAAACTAAAACTTGGCGTTTGGTAAAATTTATATCAAAAATTACTTTGAGTTAGATTTGCTAAATTGGCAAAGAAAAAGTAGAATGCCGGGTTCTTTGGAATTACTTGTGGTGCTCAATTTTTAAAACAAAATGACTTAATTTAACGTATTAATGTGAAGCATCATAAAACTTTAATAACATCGTTCGTATTCAAGATCTAAAAATTTCATTAAGAATTAGAATCTTAAATTCGTTTAAAATAAATAAGTGAGTAATCAATGATTCAAATGCAGTCCATTTTAAAAGTGGCAGATAATACAGGTGCACGTTCAGTCATGTGTATTAAGGTGCTTGGTGGTTCTAAACGAAATTATGCGAATATTGGTGATGTAATAAAAGTAAGCATTAAAGATGCCGCTCCGCGTGGAAGAGTTAAAAAAGGTGATGTTTATAATGCTGTGGTTGTACGAACAGCAAAAGGCATAAGAAGATTGGATGGATCTTTAATCAAATTTGATAGTAATGCGGCTGTTCTGTTAAATGCAAAACTTGAACCGATAGGTACGCGCATATTCGGTCCTGTAACACGGGAGCTCAGGGGAGCTAAGTTTATGAAAATAGTTTCACTTGCCCCAGAAGTATTGTAAATCTAAATCGGGATTTTTAAATGAAGAAGATAAAAAAAGGGGATGATGTTATTATTCTTGCCGGGAAAGATAGAGGAAAGCGCGGAACCGTTACTAAAATTGTTAATAGTAATTATGCGCAAGTGCAGGGTGTAAATGCCTTCAAAAAACATCAGAAGCCTAATCCATCGACAGGAGTAACGGGTGGATTGGTGACCGTTGAAATGCCCATTCATTTATCTAACGTCGCAATTTACAACTTTTCTACAAAAAAACAAGATCGAGCTGGATTTTCTGTGGACTCTGAAAATAACAAAATTAGAGTCTTCAAGTCGAGCGGCGAAAAAATATAACGTAATGATAAGAAGCCGATGAGTCGTTTAAAAGAAATATATTACAAAAATATCATACCTTCCTTAGTAAGTGAATTTTCGTACAAATCTGTTATGGAAGTTCCCAGGGTAGCTAAAGTTACTATAAATATAGGGCTTGGAGAAGCTACGACTGATAAGAAGGTTATTGATCATGCTGTTTCTGATTTGAGAAAGATAACGGGTCAAAAACCAATTGTGACAACTGCTCGCAAATCGATAGCTACATTTAAAGTGCGCGAAGGTTATCCTATAGGCTGTAAGGTGACACTGAGAGGAGCGCGCATGTATGATTTCTTGGATAGACTGATTGCTATAGCAATCCCGAGAATAAGAGATTTCCGTGGGATTTCTTCTAAAGCATTTGATGGCAGAGGGAATTATAATTTGGGAATAAAAGAACAAATTATTTTCCCAGAAATAGAATACGATAAAATCGATGCCCTGCGTGGTATGAATATATCTATCACAACAACAGCTAAGAACGATGATGAAGCACGTTCATTGTTAAAAGCATTTAATTTCCCATTTAAGAATTGATGATATGGCAAAGATTTCAATTATCAATAGAAATTTAAAGCGACAGATAACGGTATCTAAGTACTCCGAGCTTAGAAAAAAATTGATATCGATCATAAATAATTTATCCGTTTCCGAAGAAGAAAGGTTTGAAGCACGCTTAAAGCTTCAAGGTTTACCCAGAAATGCAAGTCCAGTGAGATTGCGTAACCGATGTTCAATAACGGGTAGACCACGAGGTGTGTATACAAAATTTGGGCTGGGAAGAAGTAAATTACGTGATATAGCTATGAGTGGAAAAATACCTGGCATTACAAAAGCAAGTTGGTGAGAAATATACTTGATTTTGCAATCAAATTAAAAATAGGATTTTATAATGAGTTTAAGTGACCCTATAGCTGATATGCTGACTAGAATTAGAAATGCACAGCTGGCAAAGAAAACTAATGTGTTAGTTCCATTTTCTAAGATTAAACAGTCAATTGCTGTTGTGTTGCAGGATGAAGGATATATTTCAGCTTTTACTGTAAAAGATATTAACGATATCTCTTATATTCACATAGATTTGAAATATTACGCCGGGTCGCCTGTAATAGAGTCTATTAAACGAATTAGTAAGCCGGGGCTGCGTATATATAAATCAGTTTCGGAATTGCCAGAAGTATTAGGCGGCTTGGGAATTTCGATTATATCTACTTCAAGGGGTATAATGACGGGAAGAAAGGCTAAAAAAATGGGTATCGGCGGTGAAGTTATTTGTGAAGTAATTTAAAAAGGAAATAACTAAAATGTCGCGAGTAAGTAATAATCCTATAAATATCCCTTCTGGCGTGGAAGTTGATATCAAGGCAACTGAAGTAGTAGTCAAGGGTCCAAAAGGCGTGCTTGAACAAAGTACCGGACCTGAATTGAATTTATATAAAGATAATAATTTCATTAAGATTGAGACCAAACTTGATAGTCAGCATGCTAGAGCGCTATCAGGCACCATGCGTTCTTTAGTTTTCAATATGGTACATGGCGTATCAGCTGGTTTTGAAAAAAAACTAATCTTAGTCGGTGTGGGGTATAGAGCTCAGATTAATGGTAGTGATTTAAATTTAAGTTTGGGTTATTCACATGGAATAAATTACCCTATTCCTAAGGGTATAAGTATCGAATTGCCTACTCAAACAGAAATTATCATTAAAGGCATCGATAAGCAAAAAGTTGGCCAGACAGCGGCAGAGATAAGAGCATTTAGAAGGCCTGAGCCATACAAAGGTAAAGGTGTGCGGTATTCTGATGAATTTATTAAATTAAAGGAAACTAAAAAGAAATAAGTTCAATTTCAATATGAAAAATTTAAAACTTAACAGATTAAAACGAGCTAAAAAAACCAGGATAAAGATTGGTGAACTTGGTGTGGTTCGTTTGTCAGTCTATCGTACAAATCAGCACATTTATGCACAATTAATTGATGATGCTAATAATCGGACATTAACTAGCGCTTCAACGGTGGAGCCTGATATTAAATCAGAGATAAAATTTGGAAATAATGTCTCTGCTGCAATAATCATTGGAAAACGTATTGCAGAAAAAGCTAAGAATATAGGTATCGACCAAATTGCTTTCGATCGTTCGGGATATAGGTATCATGGTCGTATAAAAGCATTAGCTGAGGCTGCCAGAGAAAATGGACTTAAATTTTGATTAAGTAAAATATCGATATGACTAAAGCAACGAATAGATTCGGAAATACAGAAGATGCGAATGCCGATGACCTAAGGGAAAAAATGGTCTCTATTAATAGAGTTACCAAGGTTGTCAAAGGTGGTAGGATTCTAGGTTTTGCTGCGCTTACGGTAGTAGGCGATGGTGATGGTAGCGTCGGTATGGGTAAAGGTAAGGCTAGAGAAGTACCTGTTGCTGTTCAAAAGGCAATGGATGAAGCAAAGCGATCTTTAGTCAAAGTCAAGTTGAGAAACGGTACTATATATCATCCGGTTATTGGAAGACATGGGGCCGCAAAAGTTTATATGCAGCCTGCACCTGAAGGAACAGGGATTATAGCTGGTGGTCCGATGCGTGCGATTTTTGAAGTAATGGGTATGCACAATATTTTGGCCAAATGCATCGGCTCCACGAATCCTTATAACGTAGTAAGAGCTACTCTTCAAGGCTTACATTCGATGAATACGCCGGCAATGATTGCTGCTAAGCGCGGTAAAACAATTGAAGAAATTTTGGGTCATGACTAATGAATGCTGAACTGAATAATAAAATTAGAATAACTCTAGTAAAGAGTCTAATTGGTACGAAGAAAAATCACCGCCAAATAATAAAAGGGCTGGGATTAAAAAAAATAAATAGTACATCTGAATTAATCGATACCCCGGCAATTCGAGGAATGATCAATAAAGTTAATTATCTACTTAAATGTGAATAAATTATGTATCTTAATACAATAGGTAATAATCTAGGTCATAACAAGTCCAGAAAGAGAGTTGGCCGAGGAATAGGAAGTGGAAAGGGAAAAACCGCCGGTAGAGGGCACAAAGGCCAGAAATCTCGTGCTGGTGGATATCATAAAGTTGGCTTTGAAGGTGGTCAGATGCCATTATATCGTCGTCTGCCAAAGCGGGGTTTCAAAAGCTTGAATAGTGATGGAACAATAAGCTTAAGGTTGAAAGATTTATCTAATTTAGAAGAATCTGTGATAACGACCGAAGTTCTTAAAAAACACAATTTAGTGTCTGCAAAGGTAAAAAATGTAAGGATATATAAATCTTCTGATATTGGTGTATCAAGCAATATTACGTTTCAAGATATACATTTAACTAAAGGTGTCAGAAGATTACTTGGAAATACCTGAAATTGCAGTTATTTGATAAGAAAATAAAGGAAAAAATTGGCTACAAAAGGATTTACACAGAAACCTGTTGATCGATTTGCTGATTTAAAGCGCAGATTATGGTTTTTACTGTTGGCTTTAATTGTATATCGAATAGGTGCGCATGTGCCTGTTCCTGGAATTGATCCCGATGTGCTGAAAGATCTATTTGATTCTCAACAAGGCGGTGTGTTGGGAATGTTTAATATGTTTTCAGGTGGAGCTTTATCACGGTTTTCGATATTTGCTCTTGGCATTATGCCTTATATCTCTGCATCTATTATTATGCAGCTTGGAACTGTCGCTGTTCCATATTTAGAAGCTTTGAAAAAAGAAGGTGAGAGTGGAAGGCGAAAAATTGCACAATATACGCGATATGGCACTCTCGCTTTGGCCCTGGTTCAAAGCTATGGCATTTCATTTGCACTGCAAGCACAAGCGGGATTAGTTATCAATCCTGGTACAATGTTTGTTTTGACTACAGTAATTACTTTAGTAACTGGCACGATTTTTTTGATGTGGCTTGGTGAACAAATTACTGAACGCGGGATAGGTAACGGGATATCGTTAATAATATTTGCGGGTATTGCAGCGGGTTTACCTAGTGCTATCGGGGGAACTTTAGACCTGGTCAGCACCGGTTCTATGCATTTCCTGATCGCCTTATTTATATTTATTGCGGCTACTTTAGTTACAGGTTTTGTTGTATTTGTGGAAAAAGGCCAACGACGAATTCTGGTGAATTATGCGAAAAGGCAAGTAGGAAAAAAAATCTATGGTGGTCAAAGTTCTCATTTGCCTTTGAAACTGAATATGGCAGGTGTTATCCCGCCCATTTTCGCATCTAGTATTATTTTATTTCCTGCGACATTAGCTGGTTGGTTTGCGTCAGGTGATTCATTAATATGGCTAAGAGATTTGAGTGCATCACTCTCGCCTGGCCAGCCACTGTATGTTTTTCTATATGCAACAATGATAATTTTCTTTTGCTTTTTTTATACTGCATTGGTTTTTAACCCAAAAGAAACTTCAGATAATTTAAAAAAGAGCGGTGCATTTATACCTGGTATCAGACCTGGTGATCAAACGACGCGATACATCGAGAGAATTATGTTGCGTTTAACATTAACGGGCTCAATATATGTCACTCTGGTTTGTTTATTACCTGAATTTTTAATTTTGCAGTGGAATGTTCCATTTTATTTTGGTGGTACTTCGTTGCTTATTATCGTGATAGTAACTATGGATTTTATGTCTCAGGTTCAATCACATGTAATGTCATCTCAATATGATAGTTTATTGAAAAAAGCAAATCTTAAAGGAAATAACAGTCGCCTGTCTGCGAGATAATTATTATTGGTATGGCTAAAGAAGAAACGATACAGATGCAAGGTGAAGTTCTGGAAACGTTACCGAATGCTACATTTAAAGTAAAACTGGAAAATGGGCATGTTGTGCTAGGACACATATCGGGTAAGATGCGTATGCACTACATACGGATATTGCCAGGTGATAAAGTGACTGTTGATTTAACCCCGTATGATTTAACGCGTGCTCGTATAACATTTAGAGCGAAGTAGTCTTTTAATTTTTTTACCCTTAAGATTATGAAAGTAATGGCTTCAGTAAAACGAATTTGCAGAAATTGCAAAGTAATTAGAAGAAATAGAGTTGTCAGAGTAATCTGTACAGATCCGAGACATAAACAACGACAAGGCTAGACTAATAGGTTTAATATGGCACGAATTGCTGGAGTTAATTTACCAAATCATCAGCATTTATGGATAGCATTGACATCTATATACGGTATTGGAAAGACTACATCTAAAAGTATTTGTATAGAAGCAGGCATACCTACTGATGTAAAACTTAAAGAATTATCAGAATCACAACTTGATGTACTTAGAGACCATATTGCGAAGTTGAATATCGAGGGCGACTTACGTCGAGAAGTTTCGATGAATATTAAAAGGCTTATGGACTTAGGGTGTTATCGTGGATTACGCCATAAGAAAGGCTTGCCTGTGCGAGGCCAACGGACTCGCACAAATGCACGCACAAGGAAAGGTCCAAGAAAAGCTATACGTGCAAGATAACTACTTATATTAAAAAATTATGGTTAAAGCGAACATTCGTATTAGAAAGAAAGTAAAGAAAAATGTACTGGAAGGTATAGCACATATACATGCTTCTTTTAATAACACAATAATAACAATAACTGATAGGCAAGGTAATGCTTTATCTTGGGCTACCGCAGGTGGTTCAGGTTTTAAAGGCTCACGAAAAAGTACTCCCTTTGCAGCTCAGGTAGCTGCGGAGACTGCTGGAAAGACTGCGATGGAATACGGTGTAAAAAACTTGGAAGTCAAAATAAAAGGCCCTGGGCCTGGACGCGATTCTGCTGTTAGAGCATTAAATGGCGCTGGGTTCAAAATTACAAGTATATCTGATGTAACTTCAGTGCCTCATAATGGTTGCAGGCCACCTAAAAAACGTCGTATCTAAGGAGAATACTTTTGGCTCGTTATCTTGATTCTAAATGTAAGCTTTGCCGTAGAGAAGGAGAAAAACTTTTCCTGAAAGGAGAGAAATGTTTTTCTGATAAATGTGCAATTGAAAGAAGAAACTATCCACCTGGGCAGCATGGCCAGAAGAAAGGCCGTTTGTCTGATTATGGCGTACAGCTAAGAGAAAAACAAAAGCTGAGACGTATATATGGCTTATTAGAAAAGCAATTTAGAAATTTGTATAAGAAAGCTGATCAGCAAAAAGGAATTACTGGTGATAATTTGCTCCAATTGCTTGAGAGTCGTTTAGATAATGTGGCTTTTTTGATGGGATTTGGATCTTCACGTTCAGAAGCCAGACAAATTGTTAGACATAATTCCATACTTGTCAATGGGAAGCGTGTTAATACACCTTCATTTATAGTTAAGCCTGGTGATTTGATTGAATTAGATAGCAAAGCCAAAGAACATATTCGTATAAAATCGTCTATACAGGCAGCAGAGAATAGGGGATTCCCTATTTGGTTGGATATGAATGTAAAAGAAATGAAAGGCTTATACAAAAATAGACCGGACCGGACTGATTTACCATCGACTATTAATGAATCTCTCGTGGTTGAATTGTATTCTAAGTAATAACTCTAGGTATTGCCTTTATCAAGGACATTAAATGCAAGTTAATGAATTATTAACACCACGTATAATTGATGTTCAGAATATATCACCACTACATGCGAGAGTGGTAATGGAACCTTTTGAACGTGGATATGGCTACACACTAGGAAATGCTCTTCGTAGAATATTGCTGTCTTCAATGGCTGGTTATGCGCCCACAGAGGTAAAAATTTCTGGTGTTGTACACGAATACTCAACCCTTGATGGTGTACAGGAAGATGTCGTTGATGTGTTACTTAATATCAAAGGTATCGTTTTAAAACTTCATTCTAATGATGAAGTTACTTTAAAGTTATTTAAAACGGGTAAAGGTGTAGTCACCGCGAATGATTTGGAAAAAAGTCACGATGTTGAAATACTTAATCCTGATCATGTTATCGCGCATTTGACGACAGGCGGAAAGCTTGATTTACAGTTAAAGATTTCTAAAGGAAGAGGGTATCTGCCTGCGAGTGTAAGGAAATCCCGTGACTCAGATAAGAGCATCGGAACCATTATGCTTGATGCTTCTTTTAGCCCTATCAGACGAGTGAGTTATATCGTAGAAAGCGCACGGGTCGAGCAACGTACGGATCTTGATAAGTTAATAATGGATATTGAGACAAACGGTGTTGTTGACCCAGAAGAGGCTATACGATACGCAGCACGTATTCTGGTTCAGCAATTATCTGTTTTTGCTGATCTTGAAAGCACGCCAATGCCAGCTGAGCAGCCAAAAATCCCTCAAATTGATCCTGTTTTGCTTAGGCCTGTAGACGATCTGGAATTGACAGTTCGCTCAGCTAACTGCTTAAAAGTAGAAAATATTTACTATATCGGTGATTTGATACAGCGAACTGAGGCAGAACTTTTGAGAACACCTAATCTGGGGCGAAAATCTCTTAATGAAATTAAGGAGGTGTTAGCGGCTCGTGAATTAACTCTGGGAATGAAATTAGATAACTGGCCCCCGGCTAATCTCGAAAATTTAACTAAGGATATGAATCATGCGTCATCATAAGGCATTCCGGAAACTTAATCGTACAAGCAGCCATAGAGCGGCTATGTTTCGGAATATGACAAATTCACTGATACACCACGAATTAATACAGACAACACTGCCTAAAGCGAAGGAATTACGGCGCTATATTGAGCCGATGATTACGCTGGGTAAAATTGCTAATCTTGCGAATAAAAGAAACGCGTTTAGTAAATTAAGAGATCGTGAGAGTGTTACTAAACTATTTGCAGAATTGGGCCCAAGATATATTAATAGACCAGGTGGTTATATTCGTATTCTGAAGAATGGCTATAGGAAAGGTGATAATGCACCCATGGCTTTGGTTGAGTTAGTAGAACGACCACAAATTCAAGAAAATGTGGACGCATCAGCGGCTGAGCAAGATAAAGTTAACTAGAAACATCGTTATAATGCATGGCTTGCCGCATCTATTATTAAATCTGGATACTCCGCTAAAAAACTTGCTGGATATACTCAAGGATTACAGGTTACACGCTTATGAGTATCTATCCTTTAAATTAAAATATTCACTTCATAGGATCGAAGAATTAACATATTTTTTAATCTATAGTGGTTTTTTAGTCGAATTAAAAAAAAAGAATACGATTATTAGAGCCAGTTTATTGGATTGAGTCTAAAGAAATACAGCATCATTTATCAACATCACAGGTCAATAAATTTACTATTCAAGCGTTTGATAAGCTGGCTTCCACCAATCAATATTTTATTGATAATATTCCGCAACAAACATCACGTGAAATTATACCTGTAGTAATTTCTGAACTGCAAACACACGGTAGAGGAAGAAGGTTCCATAATTGGTATTCTAATCTAGGTGGCAGCTTAACGTTTAGCCTGTTATGGACAATTGATTCCGGTTTTAAACATTTATCGGGATTAAGCCTGCTGATTGCTTTATGTGTGGCGCGTGTACTTATAAAGCTTACAAAAGCAGATTTTAGAATTAAATGGCCAAATGACGTGTTGTTTAACCATCAAAAAGTAGCAGGTATCTTGATTGAGTGCAAAACTAATTTTGATCATACCCTGTCAGTTATCATCGGTATCGGAATTAACACCAAATTACCCCTGAATTTTAATACGCATATCGACTATCCCGCGATTGATTTATATCAAATTACTGGCATCAGATACAATCGCAATGCGTTATTGGCTTTGATGCTTGTAGAGATATATCATCAGCTCGAAGTTTTTGAAACACATGGCTTTAGCGTTTTTCGCGAAGAGTGGCTGCAATTTCATTGTTTTCAGAATCAATCTGTTATTTTGCATTTGCCGAATCAGGGGATGATAGCGGGTGAAGTGATTGACGTCAGTGATGAAGGCGAGCTCATTATACAAAATGAGCGTGGTCTGCAAAGCTTTACTATTGGCGATATCAGCTTAAGGCCCAAGTCATTCACGAAATGACATCAATATTAATTGTTGATGTAGGAAATTCCCATATTAAATGGGGCGTCAGTAAAGATCGTTTGTGGGTTACTAAAGGCCAATTTGCGCATCATGATATTGAGATGCTGGCAAATGACTGGAGTGGATTAGAGGATATCAGCTGTGCCGTAGCATCGACAGTTTCAAATGAATCCATTACCTGTCAGCTTAATTCCATTCTTGCCGCCCTAGGTTTTAAGGTATATTGGATTGCTTCCCGGCAATATCAATGCGGTGTTACAAACGGTTATAAAGATTATCGACAATTGGGTACCGATCGTTGGGCGGCATTAATTGCTGCCTGGAACAAATTTTATGATTCGTGTTTGATTGTAAATGTTGGAACCGCGATGACTGTTGATGTACTATCACGGGATGGCATTTTTCTCGGTGGTTATATCGTTCCCGGTCCTTTTTTGCAGCTTCAAAGTCTAAAAATCAATACACAGATAAATTATATTACGCCTGTGTGTTATGAGCTTTTCCCAACAACAACATCCAGTGCTGTATATAGCGGAATTATAGTTGCCTTGACTGCAATGATAGAAAAAACACTTGAACTGTTTTATAAGCATCAGGAATATCAAGTCCGGAATTGTATTCTAAGCGGTGGCGGTGCTGATTTTATTCGGTCACACATTGAGCATCCTTTTGTAGAAATGGATAATTTGGTTCTGGATGGCTTGAGCGTGATCGCAAACGATATGTTCCAACTTGATTCACAATCATAGCCCATGAATCTATTAGATGATATCGCTTTTTATACATCTGCAAACAGCTTAAAAGATCTTCCTGTTCATACGGGAAAAGAGGTTGCTTTTGCAGGGCGCTCCAATGCCGGAAAGTCAAGTGCGATCAATGCACTTACGCGACGCGCTAGACTGGCCTTTACGAGTAAAACTCCAGGGCGAACGCAGCAGATCAATTATTTTCGTTTAAATTCCGGTCATTTTATCGTCGATTTGCCAGGATATGGCTATGCGAAAGTTCCAATTGCAATACGCAAACACTGGGAAGAGTTTCTTGCGCAATATCTGTTGACACGCAAGGCACTGACTGGCCTTGTTTTAATCGTGGATATCCGGCATCCGCTTAAGGATCTTGATTTACAAATGCTTGAGTGGTTTTCCACTACGCAAAAAGCTGTCCATATTCTCCTGACGAAATCCGATAAGCTGAGTAGACAACAGGCAACGATGACGCTGAATCAAGTCAAAGATTTTCTGAAAATTGATTATCCATTGGTCAGCGTTCAATTATTTTCGAGTAATAAATCTATCGGTATTGAAGAGGCGAACAAAGTCCTTCAAAATTGGATCGAAGATTGATTGTTTTTGATTATCAGGCTGAGTCATGACTTTTCTTGACCCGGGTGCATAAAAGACCCCCGGTTAAAGGGGAGTAAAAACCGGGGGGAACCGCCTTAATATCACCTAAGGCCCCACCTTCAGGGAGAAAAAGGTAGGGGACACATGTTCTTATGCCCAAACAAAAGACAGGGTTAAACGGACATAAGTTCCTTCAATAGCTATTTTTTTAATGTTTATCGATAAATAATATGATGATGAGTATGCTGAGTCAGTTTCCACAAAAAAGAATGCGTCGATTACGCTGCAATGATTTCTCGCGTAGACTCGTACAGGAAAATCAATTACAGGCAAGTGATTTCATTTATCCGGTTTTTGTACTTAACGGCGCCAACCGTGAAGAGCAAGTCAAATCTATGCCTGGGGTGACCAGATCCAGTACAGATCATTTGATGCGGAAAGCCGAGCGCTGTTTGGCGTTAGGCGTTCCTGCAATGGCGATCTTTCCGGTTATTGATGACAATCTAAAGAACCTGACCGCCGATGAAGCCTATAACCCGGAAGGTCTGGTACCGCGCGTTGTAAGGCAACTGAAACAAAATTTTCCTGAATTAGGTGTGATTACAGACGTCGCGCTGGATCCATATACCAGTCATGGGCAGGATGGATTAATTGATGATTCAGGGTATGTGTTAAACGATGAAACAGTAGAAGTGCTTATCAAGCAGGCTTTAACGCATGCCGAGGCTGGTGCGGATGTGGTGGCGCCTTCAGATATGATGGATGGACGAGTTAAATCAATTCGTCATGCATTGGATGACAGGCAGTTTCTTTACACCCGGATTCTGGCATATTCGGCTAAATATGCATCCAGTTTTTATGGCCCCTTTCGGGATGCGGTAGGATCTGCAACCAACTTAGGCGGCGGCAATAAATATACGTATCAGATGGATCCTGCAAACTCCGACGAAGCATTATGGGAAGCCGGGCTTGATCTGGCTGAAGGTGCGGATATGATCATGATCAAACCCGGCATGTCATATCTCGATATTGTGCGGCGGGTGAAAGATCAATTCAAAGCACCCACTTTTGTGTATCAGGTCAGTGGCGAATATGCCATGCTTAAAGCAGCGGCGATCAACGGTTGGCTGAATGAAGAAGCCTGCGTTCTGGAATCATTACTTTCCTTTAAAAGAGCGGGCGCAGACGGTATTCTGACCTATTATGCCCTGGATGCTGCAAACTGGCTTCAGCAGAACCGGAAATGTTAACAGGTCATCGATTAAATTTAGTCCTGTTCAATCGTCGTAAAAGTCTGGAAATAAATATACCATTTTATTTTTTACCGGGATGACGAGCGCTGTTCAGTTTCTCTTCAATGGTTGCCGCCGGAATCATGCCGCCCACGATAGAGCCATCGGCAAAAATCAGCGTAGGTGTTCCGGTAACCCGGTTTTCCTGTCCGGATTTTAATAAAGCAGGTATCGGCGTTTCGCAATCACCGGCTTTGGGGGCGACACCTCTTAGCATGAAGTCATCCCAGGCTTTAATCTGATTTTTTGCGCACCAGATCGATGTGGAGAGTTCTACAGAACCTCTTAAGATCGGATACAGTAATGTATAGATAGTAACATCGGTGACATTCAGCAATTCTTTTTCCAGTTGCTTGCAATATGGGCAATTGGGGTCGGTATAGACCGCAAGTATGCGCTCACCGTTGCCTTTGACGGTTTTTATGGCAAATTCCAGGGGTAGCGTATCCAATGGTACGCGGCGTGCGGCTCTGATTTCCTGCAGGCGCTCATTGGTGACGCTGCTTTGGGTCTTGGGGTCAACGATATGTCCGAAAAAGAAATATTCAGCTTTTTCGTCGGTATAGATCAGTTGATCGGCGATAAGAAACTCGTAGAGTCCAAAATAAGGTGTTTTTTGCAGATTTTCTATTTTTGCGCCGGGAAAGTGTGGTTCGATGGCCTTTCTAACGGCTTCGTCATTTGCCCAGATTATTCCTGAGAACATGCAGATGAACAGGATAAGAACGAATCGCTTTAAATAGTGCACGATCATGATGACTCTCCGTGAAAATGATTTAACTCAGTGCGTGCCGCATGAGCTGGTTTTTGATGAAAGGGAAGTGATTGGTAATTTCAAGCCCCAGGTTCCGCACTCTGGCAAGTGTCGGGTTCGGATTGTTAAACAGCTTTTGCAGGCCGTCGGTGACTGATTCCAAAGCCAGAATATCTTCCTTGCGCGCACATTCATAGCGGCGTAGCAGCGCATAATCGCCAATGTCGGTTTGAAAGCCGCGTTCCTTGATGAGTTCCGTGAATTTGCGCACATCGCGCAGTCCAAGGTTGATCCCCTGACCCGCCAGGGGATGGATGCCGTGTGCCGCATCGCCAACGAGAACGAGGCGTGGCTTGATCAGATGGCTGACATGCACAAAATTTAATGGAAAACCGATGGGCGGCGTGATGAGATCAAGCTTGCCCAGCGTGTGCGAAGACGCTTCTGCAACACGCTGGCATAATGCTGCTGCCGACAATTCCCGCAGTTGAGTCGCGTGTGTTTCGCTGGTTGACCAGACCATGGATACTCGGTTATCAGGCAGCGGTAACAGTGCAAGCACGCCGTCGCGTCTGAACCACTGGTGTGCGATATTTCGGTGTGGTAATTCCGTACGGTAATTGGCAACAACGCTGATTTGCCGATAAGGGTGGCGTGAGACCTCGATGCCCGCCTGCTGGCGTGTCCATGAATTGATCCCATCCGCACCGATAACCAGCGCAGTTTCAAGGGTGCGGCCATCTTCAAGTTGGATTTCGGCATGCGTGTCGTGCCAGATGATGGTGGCGCATCTGGCCGGACAGATGATATCCAGATGCGTTGCATGAGACTGTAATACTTCCCAGACAGCCGTCTGTAGCTGGCGGTTTTCAATAATATGCGCCAATTCGGCAACGCCGGTTTCATAAGCGCTGAAGTGAATATGCGAACAATGGTCATCACCAAAAACAGACATATCGTAAACAGGCGTCAGGCGTGATGCTTCCATGTGCTGCCAGATTTTCTGGTCACGTAAAAATTCCGCACTGCCGGGACTGATCGCATAAATACGACTATCCCAGCTTTCATCGCTGGGCAGAGGAGGAGGGGCATGCGATTCGATCAGTGCAATCTTCAGGCCGCTGTCTTTCAACGCAGCTACCAGACTTGCACCGACCAATCCACCACCGATTACGACCATATCAAATTTCATAGCCCGATTATACAATTGCTTTGCGTGATCAGGGAAAAACAAATGATCGGCCACAGCCGGAACCCGGTTCTTCTACTCTTCCGATCTTAATTGTGGCACACTGCACGCTTCAATGATTAAACGCTTATTTAATGTGTCTCCCTACGAACTTTTTATCGGACTGCGCTATACCCGTGCAAAAAAGCGCAATCATTTCATTTCATTTATTTCACTGATTTCTCTGCTGGGCATTACACTGGGTATGACGGCATTGATTACCGTCATGTCCGTGATGAACGGCTTTCAGAAGGAAGTGCGCGCGCGCATTCTCGGTGTTGCTTCGCATGTACAGATCAGCGGTTTTGACAATCGGCTGACTGACTGGGAGTTGACTGCAATGGAAGCATCAAAGCATCCGGATGTTGTCGCTGTGGCGCCCTTTGTCAGCGCACAGGCGATGGTTTCATACGACCAGGTGGTTCACGGTGCGATGGTGCGCGGAATATTGCCGGATAAGGAAAATACGGTTGCCGATTTCGAGTCGATGATGGTCAGTGGGGAGCTACGGGATCTGCAGCCCGGTGAATTCGGCATCATTATCGGCATGGAGCTGGCGCGCAGTCTCGGCGCATATCGTGGAGATAAAATTGTACTGATCTCGCCACAGGGACAGGTCACACCGGCAGGCATTCTGCCCCGGCTTAAACAATTCACCGTTGCCGGTATTTTTGAAGCGGGCCATTTTGAATATGATTCCGGTCTGGTATTGATTCATATGAACGATGCGCAGAAACTGTACCGCATGACTGATGATGCCGTATCCGGCGTCCGTTTGAAACTGAATGATATGTTTTTGGCGCCCAAAGTTGTCAGCGATCTGGCCGGGTCATTACCCGGTGCATTTTATATCACTGACTGGACAAAACAGCACGCCAACTATTTTCGTGCGATACAGATTGAAAAGCGCATGCTGTCGCTCATTCTGGCGCTGATTATTGCCGTAGCGGCATTCAATATTGTTTCCACGCTGGTTATGGCAGTCACCGATAAGCAATCCGATATCGCGATTCTGCGTACTTTAGGCGCCAGCCCGGGCAGTATCATGAAAATTTTTATTGTGCAGGGAACCTTCATCGGCGTTACCGGAACGGTACTGGGGGTAACCGGCGGCATGCTGCTGGCGTTTAATGTGGGTGAAGTGGTGGCGTTTATCGAATGGCTCTTCAGTGTGCAATTTCTTTCGAATGAAATTTATTACATCAGCGAAATTCCCAGTGATCCACAGGCTGAAGATATCATCACCGTCGCTGTCGTTTCCTTCGCGTTGAGCTTGCTGGCCACGATTTATCCCAGCTACCGGGCATCCAGAGTCAATCCGGCAGAGGCTTTGCGTTATGAGTGATATCGTCATTTCGTGTAAAAACCTGTTTAAACAATTTGATCAGGGAGAACTGGAAGTCTCTGTGCTGAAGGGAGTCAATCTGAATGTGGAGCGGGGTGAATTGCTTGCCATTGTCGGTGCATCCGGTTCGGGCAAAAGCACACTGCTGCACCTGCTGGGCGGCCTTGATAAACCCAGTAGCGGAGAAATTAATATCCTGGGTCAGAATATAGCGGCAATGGATGAAAATACGCGCTGCAGGCTGCGCAATGGTTCGCTGGGCTTTATTTATCAGTTTCATCATTTACTGCCCGAATTTACCGCGCAGGAAAATGTGGCGATGCCTTTATTGATCAGGCGTGTCGCCAAAAACGAAGCTTTGGAGCGTGCTGCCGAAGTTTTACAGCAGGTCGGTCTCGGGCATCGGCTGGTACATACCCCGAGTGAGTTATCCGGCGGCGAACGTCAGCGTGCAGCCGTGGCGCGCGCCCTGGTGACCCAGCCTGCCTGTATACTGGCTGACGAACCTACCGGGAATCTTGACCGTCATACCGCTGAAGCGGTTTTTGATTTAATGCTGGAATTGAACGAGAAAGTCAACGCCAGCCTGATTATTGTGACCCATGATCCGCATCTGGCGAATCGCGCCAAACGGATCCGGCAGCTTATTGACGGCGTGCTGCAGGACATTGTACAGATGCCATAACTTGAGAAATTGCAGAGCCGGTTTTTTGAAACGGAATTTCCAGTCATCTGAACCTATAGAGGAGTTTCCATACTATGAATCGAGTAACAGCGAAATGGCTGACCGTGCTCGCGATGAGCGCCGCAGCCCAGCTCGTTTACGCCAACATCATTGAATCCATCCCGCTTCCCGAGCCGGGCAAGCTCTGTTTTCCACAAACCGAACTGCATGCTGAGTGGCCGGCGGGGGCCACCCAGCTGCGCATGGACCAGATCATGCTCACGCATTATCTACTGGTGCTGGAGCAGGACCGATTCAAGTCCGGTCACGTGTTTGTCGGTTTCCGGTTGCAGAGCCAGCCGGGGAAACTCTGGCTGTTCAACGGTTTTAACTGGGGATTAAAAGAAGCGGCCATAGGGCTGAGTTTTAATTCCTACAATGACTGGCTAAGGAGCCTCGAAGGCAATGCCGGGCCTTCAGTATCATTACAGCCGATCATACCCATCCGCGTATCCAACTACCCTATCGATGTGTCAACATTCGTCGGTGACGGCGAACTGCTGGTCGGTTATGGTTTGTCATCCACTGAGCACGACAGTGACGGCCGGGAAGCGTTCGATGAGATGATACAGAGTGATCGCTTCAGGCGGATATGGTGCGTGGGAGAGTGGCAGTTCGACCAGGTGCCGGGTATGAGAACGGGGGCGCTGCTGGAAGTTATCTGTCTGGAAACTTCGATGATGCACATCATCATCCCGACAGTGCAGACAACACAGTAATTCGTTGCTTGCCTGTTCACTCCGCCATGATTGGATGTACCTGCGGTAAATGGGTGCAGTCGGCCTGAAGCGTATTAAAGCCGCCACATCGAATCGTCGTGTGGTATTAAATCTATGAAAACCAGAAGGAGTAGGAAATGAATCGTATTCATAGCAATTTTGCAGTATTTGCTGCGTTTGTTTGTTTATCGGTTACCCCGGTTTTCTCTCAGGCATTGACAGACCATTACATTATCTTGTTCAAAGCGGATGCCGGAGTGATCGATCCACCTGATCCGGCGAATGTGGGCAAGGTGCCCGTAGTCGAACCGACTTCCGGACAAAGCAAAGAGGCTCTGGCCGCGGTGCTCGGATTGAATGGCGAGATCACCGCGATTCTTGAAGTGAATAACGGCATTGTCGTCAGAATCGATGCGCAGGAAGCCGCGCGTTGGCGTCAGGATGTGCGCGTGGCGCGCGTTGATCAGAGCATTGAAGGGTCATTCATGGCGATGCAAGGGCGCACAGATTACCCTGTTTATCGTGACGGTATATTGACCATTCCACGGGTTGATACCGATGAACAGCCCGGCGCATTTTTGGACGGTGTGTTTATATTCGATTCCAATAGTAACAGCTGGCAGCTGCTAGAATTCAAATCCGCGGAATTAACATCCACCTCTGGACGCTCTGTCTTTTTCCTCCAGCCAGACGATGGCGTGGTGACGCATATTACAGAGAGTGTTCCCGTTCAGGTATTTCTGGATATCCGGGGACACTTGTCCAATGGCTGTTTGGCGATTGGAGGAACCCACCAGCGCTTGAAGAACAGCCGGTTTGAAATCACCGTTAATGCGGTCAGTACGGTACCGGACGATGGCAGCGTCGCATGTACTCAGGCTCTGGTTCCGTTTGAGAAAATGGTGCCATTACAGGTCTATGGCTTGTCGATGGGTATCTATAGCTACATCGTCAACGGTGAGATCGAAGGATCATTCGAGCTGACTGAGGACAATACGCTGTAACGCAGATAAACGGAACAGAACACCGTTCTGAAACGGTGTTCTGTTCCTCCACATCGAGCCGTATCGTCAATCCGTCGTTATTCTCCGGTTCGTTCGCAAACTTCGGGCAGGCGGTTTATCCGCGGAGTGTTTCTTATCCCGTGCATATATAGCGGTAGCACCGGTATTCCATGCAATGGGAGCAGATTCATTCTGTATTGGAAAGGCGCGTACTTGACATTCGATCATCATCTCTGTACGCTCCGCAACCTTACTTCAGGTGCCTTTTGTTAGTTAACAAGAGGTTAAACGGGAAGCTGGTGCGTTTTATGCATTAGAACAAAGCCAGCGCTGCCCCCGCAACGGTAAATGAGCTAACAGCCTGCACGAGTGCCACTGTGTCCATGCACGGGAAGGCGCGGGCTGAGGAGATTTTTGGCCTACTCATGAGTCCGGAGACCGGCCTGACGTAAATACGATGGTATTGCGGAGGGCGTTACCGGCTGGATAGCATTTTTGTGCTCAGGCGATATTGATCTGTTTTTTTCCTCTGCGATCCTTTTTTAACCCGATAGCGCGCGGGTGGCGCGGAGGAATAGCATGAAACGATATAACCGGTTTGCAGCGATTATGACTGCATGCGGCGGCGTACGCGCCGTTGGATTTCTGCCTGGCACGGTCATTATGATGCTGGCTGTGGCTGATGCAGCGGCGAGCAGTATGCAGCCAAACAACCATCATTTTGAAAAACCCATCATTGTCACAGCAACACGCACCGCGCAATCCGCTGATGCATCACTGGCTTCAGTGACGGTGATCACACGCGAAGATATCGAACGTCAGCAATCGAGATCGATCCAGGACTTACTGCGTGGCGTGACTGGCGTGAGCATCATGAATCACGGTGGTCCGGGCAAAAGTACATTTGTGCAAATGCGCGGCACCGAATCCGATCACGTTATGGTGATGATCGATGGTATCCGGGTAGGATCGGTGACATCCGGCACCACGGCATTTGAAAATATTCCGCTTGAACAAATCGATCGCATTGAAATTGTTCGTGGGCCGCGTTCAAGTCTGTATGGTTCTGAAGCGATCGGCGGGGTGATCCAGATTTTTACACGTAAGGGCAGCGGCAGCAGCGGTTTCAGCCCCAGCTTCAGTTTTGGCGGCGGCAGTTACGGTACGTTGAACGGTTCGGTCGGGCTATCCGGGTCGAACAAACAAGGCTGGTTTAATCTGACGGCCAGTGGCATCGGCACCCAAGGTTTTAACGCATGTACGGGCAGCGCTATAGCCGGTTGTTTTACGGTCGAACCCGATCGTGATGGCTATCGCAATGTGGCCGGTTCGGCACGCGCCGGTTATCGGTTTGAAAATGGCCTGGAACTTGACGCCAACTTTATGCGTTCCGCCGGTAGATCCTATTTTGACGGTAGTTTTGTCAATGTAACGGAGATGATGCAACAGGTGGTTGGCGGTTCCGCACGCTATTCGCCGCTGGATTTCTGGCGTGTCAACCTGACTGCAGGGCGCAGCCGCGAAGACAGCGACAATTTTCTGGAGAAGCTGTTTATGTCGCGTTTCAATACGACACGCGATACCGTGAGTCTGCAGAATGATTTTACGATCAATCCGAATCACCAATTGACGGTGGGTATGGATTATCTGAATGATCATATCGACAGCTCTGAAGTGTTTACCAAAACTTCGCGCGCAAACTGGGGCGCTTTTTCACAGTATCTTGCAACGCTTGATCGTCATCGCGCGCAATTGTCATTACGCTATGATGATAATCAGCAGTTTGGAAGCTGGGTGACTGGCGGCGCGGGCTGGGGTTACGCGATTACAGAGCGGGTCAGTCTGACGGCAAATTTCGGCAATGCATTTAAAGCACCGACGTTTAATGAGCTTTACTTTCCCGGTTTCAGTAATCCCGATTTACGCCCGGAAGAATCGCGCAGTTTTGAATTTGGCACACGTGGTAATATGGCGTGGGGCAAGTGGTCGTTGAATGTGTATGATACGCGGATTGAGAATATGATTGCTTTCGATGCCAGTACTTTTGCGCCTGCCAATATCGGGCAGGCACGCATTCGTGGGCTGGAAGCCGTGCTCAGCACGACAATCCGCGGTTGGCTGCTAAACGGTAACCTGACGTTTCTCGATCCGGAAAACCGTTCCGCCGATGCGGGCAGAGGTAATATACTGCCGCGGCGTGCGCAACAGTCGTTCCGTCTGGATATTGACCGCGAGTTCGGCAAATACCGTATTGGCGCCATGTTCCTGGCTGAAGGCGAACGCTTCGACGATCTCGGCAATACACGGAAACTGGACAGCTATGTTAAATTTGACCTGCGTGCCGAATATGTCTTAAGCAAGCATTGGCGCTTGCAGGGGCGTATTGAAAACCTGTTTGACAAACATTATGAAACGGCAGCATTTTTCAACCAGCCGGGACGTAATTTCTTTGCCATGATACGTTATCAACCTTAACAAGGAATCGAGATGCTTACTTTATCCTTACGTTATCAGATGATTATCGCTTTGCTGCTTGCCGTGTTACTCATCATCACGCGCGGCCATCATTTTGTATCGCTGCACAATCTGCCGGGCGCATCCTGGGCGGTCTTTTTTCTCGCGGGTGTTTATCTGCGTGCGGTATGGCCATTGCCGGTTTTTCTGGCATTGATCTGGTGGCTCGATTATATGGCTTATGCCTGGGGTGGTGCGAGTGAGTTTTGCCTGACGCCAGCTTATGCTTTTCTGTTGCCTGCGTATGCCTCACTTTGGCTGGCCGGCCGCTGGTATGCCGGGCGGCATCACTACGCATGGCGCTCAACAATACCGTTGTCTTTGAGCATCCTGTCCGGATTAATCCTGTGCGAACTGTTTTCCAGCGGTGGTTTTTATTTCTTCTCGGGCCATTTTGCCGACGCCACATGGTTTGAGTTTGCCGGGCGGACGTTGTTCTATCTCCCGATGTATGCCGAATCATTTTTATTCTATGTAGGTTTTGCCATCGCCATACATATGATTATTGTTTCCGTGCAGCAGTCGGCCCGTTTACGCAAGATGGCCAGTGACTGATCGATGACGGATCGCAATGATGCCGACAAGGCTCTGCGGTATCGCAAGCGCATGCAGCATAAAAAGGAAATTGTGGATGCCGCGATTGCCCAGGCCAACCAAACCAAAGGATTGCTGCTGGTACTGACGGGAAACGGCAAGGGTAAGTCCAGCTCTGCATTCGGGATGGTTGCACGCGCATTGGGGCACGGCATGCAGGCTGCTGTTGCGCAGTTTATCAAGGGACGCTCGGATACTGGAGAAGAAGCATTTTTCCGTCAGCATGCCGATGTCGTCTGGCATGTTCTGGGCGAAGGGTTTACCTGGGATACGCAGAATCTGGAACGGGATACCGAAACGGCGCGGCGCGGCTGGACGATTGTTCAGAACATGCTGCGTGACCCGCAGCTGAATCTGATTGTACTGGATGAATTAACGTATCCATTAAAATACGGCTGGCTGGATATTGAAATCGTGCTGGAAGATTTGCAGAACCGGCCACCCATGCAGCATGTCATCGTTACCGGACGCGCTGCGCCGCAGGCGCTCTGTAATTTTGCCGATACGGTTACCGAAATGAACGATGTCAAACATGCTTACCGTTCCGGAATCATGGCGCAAAATGGCATTGATCTGTAAAGAATGAGCGCGGAAGCAAATACAAAAACACTCATTCTGGGCGGAATCCGGTCTGGCAAAAGCCGTCTGGCCGAACGCATTGCAAGCCAGAGCCACTTTCCTGTGACATATGTTGCCACGGCAACGATAGACGATGCGGAAATGCAGGCGCGCATCGCATTGCGCCGTGCCAATCGCCCAAGCCACTGGCAGGTGGTAGAAGAACCGCTGCATCTGGCTAATCTACTCGGACAGCTGGCTGATGCGCATCATTGTCTGCTTGTCGATTGCCTGACGCTCTGGTTGACAAATTTACTGACCCATCAGGATGGCATGCTGTTTGATCAGGAACACAGCACTTTTCTGTCCGTTTTGCCGACCTTGCCGGGGCGCATTATCCTCGTTGGCAACGAAACCGGCATGGGCGTCATACCGATGGGGACATTAACCCGGCGTTATTGCGACGAAGCCGGAAAATTGCACCAGCTGGTTGCACGGCAATGCGATCAGGTGATTCTGACAGTGGTGGGATTGCCGCATTATCTGAAAGGTGCGCCGTGTGACTGACTCTGCGCTGGCGTAGTTTTTTCACTTGAGCAAAAATGTTATGCGGTTGCTCATGTATTTTTAAACTGTGGCAGCCAGCGATTTTAACGGATGTCACGATATTTTTTTGTATGTAACAATTAATTATGGATTTACTCACCCAGGGATTGCTTGGCGCGGGGATGGCGCAATCCGGCGCAAGACGTGAAGAAACGCGCATTGCGACGGGCATCGGTTTTTTCGCGGGCATTATCGCGGATGCGGATATTCTGATTCAGTCGGAAAACGACCCGTTGCTCAACATCGAGTTTCACCGGCATTTCACGCATTCCATCTTTTTTGTGCCTTTCGGCGCACTGATCGCCGCAGTACTGATATGGCCTTTTTTACGCAAACGGCTGTCGTTTGCACGACTTTATCTGCTTGCTTTTCTGGGCTATTGCCTGAGTGGTGTGCTGGATGCATTGACCAGTTACGGTACGCATCTGCTGTGGCCATTGAATGATTCGCGTCTGGCATTGAATATCATCTCGGTGATCGATCCAGTATTTACCTTGATACTGCTGGTGGCGGTGATTTACGCTTTTCGGAAATATTCCAGCACAGTGGCCCGTGCCGGATTGTTGCTCGCAGGGGTTTATTTGTCGTTTGGTTGGATGCAGTTGCAACGCGCGGAGGGCATCGCTGAAACCCTGGCTGCCGAAAACGGACATACGGTAGAACGGCTGCTGGTCAAACCGACACTGGCCAATCTGATACTCTGGCGATCGATTTATCAGAGTGACGGCAGGCTGTATGTGAATGCCATACGCATCAGCCCCTTTTCGGATGCGCGCATCTATCCGGGTGACAGTATCGCGTTGTTTGATCTGTCGCGCGATATGCCGGATTTGCCCGCTTCATCAGTTCTTGCGAAGGATATTGCACGTTTTACGCATTTTTCCGACGGACTGGTTGCGCTTTGGCCGGAACGGCCCGAGGTCATGATCGATGTGCGTTATTCGAATCTGCCTATGACGGTGTCACCGCTCTGGGGGATAGAAATCGATACGGCGCAACCGGATCAGCATGCGCAATATTCACTGTATCGCGATGCATCCAGCGAAACGCGCCGGAAATTCATGGCACTGCTGATGGGCAGAGATCCAGACTGATGAAATCAGAAGTGGGGTCAGCTGGATTTGGGTTGTCTCGTTTTGGCGGGCAGTTTTTTCACTGAGCCGAGAATGCCTTGACCTGTGCGAGCGGATTGCGGTTTATCGTAATTTGATTTGCTTCCTTAGATATTTATCCAAAGGGTGATACACCGAATATGGACAGCAGCAGAAATGATTGAGCTTCCTTTTGTACGGTTCATGTTCTTGTTCTGATTGCCACCTTTTGCGCCCTCTGCATACGGATGTACTTTGCAATGGCTTGCATCAATCATCAGCTATTCGTAATCCGGTTCATCAATACTTCCAGTATTTTCTTTACGTGTCACCGCTTATCCTTACTTTACTTAGTCAGCCCTGAATAATTATGTAATGCATTTATTCATGAGGGATACAGGTTGATTTTTTG
>CAYXFV010000005.1:0-74444 GCA_964464365.1 uncultured Nitrosomonas sp.
GTAAGCTATGATGGAGGACATGGCAGAATTGAAACCCGCTCGATTCGGGCAACTGATGAGATAGGGTGGTTGCAGGGTCGGCATGATTGGTCAGGTTTGCAAAGCCTGATCGCAGTGACGGCTAAAAGAGAAATCGGGGACAAGGTCACTGAGGAAACGCGCTATTTCATCAGCAGTCTGAGTGCAAAGGATCCCCTCCGATTAGAGCGTGTGGTGCGGGCACATTGGTCGATTGAAAACAATCTTCACTGGGTACTGGATATCGCTTTTGATGAAGATAGCAACCGGACTCGCACAGGCCATAGTGCTGCCAACCTGGCTGTTATCCGGCACATCGCCTTGAATCTGATCAAGGCTGAAAAAACATCCAAGGTGGGAGTCAAAACAAAACGCTTAAAGGCCGGATGGGATAATGACTATCTACTCCGCGTCATCGGGGGAATTTAAGCGCAATTGCCCTGGGGCTTATCCCGAACTCAGGTTATGTTACTAAGAAACGTGACAAATCTGCGGCTTTGAAGTTTCTAAAGAAAGCCTTGAAACGACATGGACGCGCAGACTGTATTGTTACCGACGGTCTTCGTTCTTACCAGGCGCAATGCGCAAACTGGGAAATCTCCAACGCTGCAAAGTTGGTCAATGGCTCAACAATCGTGCTGAAAACAGCCATCTATCCTTCCGCCGACGAGAACGTGCAATGCTCAGATTTCGACGATGTTCAACGCTGCAGAAATTCGTCTCCGTTCACCATTCCATCAACAACCATTTCAACCAACAGCGCCACCTCGTCGACCGACAAACTCGGACCCAGCGCTCGGCTGCTCTGGCCAAATGGCAATCTCTTGCTGCCTGACCCCAACGGCTGCCCTGCCCTTTTTGCACCTCGACAGAGACCGGTGCGTTTAAACTGACAGCACCACTGCTTGCCATCCAAATTGGCGTGTGCTATTGTGATCTTCAGGGTCGACTCAACAGAGAATTCAGCCGGGACAATGCAAAGGCGTTGTCATCGAACATCTCAGCCATATTGGGTATGGCATTTCCCTTGGCTTGTTTCAGGGAATGTTCTGGTGATATCCTAGTCTTTGGTTCCAGGCTGTCGAGTTCAGGATGTGCTTGAACCGACTGCAGATTCATCCCGCTTCCCTTTGACTAGGTGGGTAGTGGTTGCTCCGCGCGGTTTCTTGCTTTGGCGGCAGCGGCGTTGATCTTCACGTCGCGGATCCAAATCATCCTGCGCTCAACTCAATAAAATACGCTGAACGCTACTCTAAACGTAACACACTTAGAGTTCATTATCGTCTTGGAGGTGGTTCTGTGGCCAAAGGAACGTTTCTCTCACGCATCGGAGCGCAGGGTCACAAGAACACCCTCCCGCAGCTGTCCAAGCCTGCCCTGACCGGAGCCCCCACCGCCACTGCGACGATCAAACCCGCCGTCCTTACCACCAAGGATACAGTTGTCCCCGCGCCCACACGCGTCATTGCAGAAGCCGTGGCGGTTCCTTCGAGTATTTCGCGCGATGCAAGGATACTGGCACGCCCGCAAATCGACGAGGCGCGCATCATCAATCCGCAACTGTTTGAGCGACTGGGCCCGATAAAGTTCCGGCCAATCCCCTTCGATCTCCCAGGATGTCCTGCTGGTGGGGAACATGACCATGGGTCGAGCGCCAACTATACCATTACCGTCAATCGTGCTGGCGTTCCCGGGCAGGCGAACTGGCGGTGGTGCCGTAAATGTCAGGGTATGGTATTTGGCGGCCACGAGGGCGGTGTCTGCGTAAAGGGCGGCAAGCATGATTTGACGCAAAGCGCGGACTATGTGCTGCAGCACGGGGTAGCGCCTGCGGGGCATCAGACCAACTGGCGATGGTGCCGAAAATGCGATGGTCTGGCCTATGGAGGTGGCACCGGGGTCTGTCCCGCCGGAGGTGCGCATGACCACAGCGGCAGCGGGGATTACGCGCTCGCCATCGACCAGCCGGAGGCCGAAGGTCAGCCCAATTGGCGATGGTGCGCAAAATGCCAGGCTTTGGCTTATACTGGCGGCCCGGTGGGTGCGTCGCGCGAAGAACTGGGCCTGCCGGTCGCCGCAAGTGATCCGGTGGAGGATAACAAGGTCTTTGAGGCTGCGAGTGGGCCGGAACGCTATCATCTCGGGCACTATCGCCTGGCGCGGCGGGTGGTATCCGGGTCCGAGCAGTATCGCATCCGCATGGCGGCGGGTGAGGACGGTGTGTGGACACTCGAAGTCGCGCTTGATCGCATTCGCCCCGAAGGCGTCCCAGATGATACCCTCGAACTCGACCATGAACTGTTGCTCCAACTCACCTATCGGCTGACCACCTCCGATGGCAGCACTGTTCCCAAGACACTGGACTTCACAGAAGTTGGTGAAACCGAGGATGGTACGCTGGTGGTAGCTCGGCTGCGTTTTACCAACCCCGCCGAGCGGGATCAGGTGCTGGCTGCAATTACGACAAGCGGATCGGGCGCAGGACTCATCGCGACGCGATCCGTGCGGGTCGCAGCCCCAATCGCCGGTTCACCGGATCGATACCGCCCAGTTACCCGCGGCCTGCGTCAAGCGGTGGAGCCTGATCCGTTATTCCTCAACACCACGCTGCATCCCTATCTATACGACGGTGCGATACCGACCGGCAGTGGTCCCGGTCTGGTGATGAAGCAGATCAGGTATGGCGGGCGTTTCCACAGCTATTGGGTCGACGCCACAGACCCGGCACATGTGTATTATCTGCCCGACGAATTTCGGCTGACCCGCCAAGGGAAGCCCGCGCCCTTTTCACCTCTGATGACGGTGCGCCCGGTGCCCGGAGAAACACCAGACGCCGAACCTTTGATGATGTTTGAGTTCGTGGCGACGCCGTGGGTCGATCTCGATCGTCTCGAAAGCGCAAAACACGAGTTCGTAAAGGCATTGCCTCAACCTAAAGCCAATGGTGTCGGTGCGCCTACGCCATCACCCACACCGACATCGACCGGGTTGGGTGATTTGTTAGGGGAGGTCCTAGGCTGGGGGGTCGGCAAGCTGCTCGGCGTCAGTCGCGAGGATGAGCGTGCGGCCCTGATCAGACTGGAGCCTTTGCCGGTCGATAATGCGTCGTTCTGGCTGGCTTTGCCTGGCGCTTCCGGCGGCGGGCTGGTTGAGCGGTCGGCAGCGCAGATCGACATCCGCACCGCCGTGATCACCGCCGAAACCCTGCGATTGGCGGATTTCCAGACCATCTATGTTGCGCTGCTCGGTGGAGCAGTCGCGATCATGAAGGGCGAGATTCGCGCAGAACTGCGCCCTGGCGAATTTGAACGCATCCCATTCGACGGTCGTTTCGACCGCATGAACGGCGAACTGATGACCGCGACCGTCACCGATGGCGATCAGCCCGGTCATTTCACGATACAACTGACCAACGCCATTGAGAGCCCTCTGGAAGTCACCACGCTCGCTGCGTCGCTGCTCACCGGCGAAATCGAATCGGATGCAACGATGATTCCGGGTGCGCCGCTGCCGCAACGGCTGGCGCCCGGTGAATCACTTACCGTCACAGTCACGCCGAAGACCCCGTTTTCCGGACCACTGCCCATCGGCTTAACGGTGGAACCACTGCTCGATTTCGCCGGTGTTCGTGTGGTTCCGGATCGCGAAGCGATATGGAATACTATCTTCGACACCAGCACGGCTGTCGAAACGCGGCGGACCGTTCACGTAAAGCTGTACCCATTCATGTTTGATGCGCCTTCGGGCGAAGAGGCGGAACGCGCCATGGCGGTGATCGTCCAGTTCGAAAGCGGGACAAGTGTTGAACTGACCCCGGACAAACTTGAGGGGGAGGTTAGCCTGTCCGCTCCGATTGGCGATCTCGTGCTGAGGCATGGGAATGTGGGGGGCTATCGCTATAAAACGCAGATCATTCGCCGCAGCAGTCGGCCGGTCGACGCCGAATGGCGGTCCGATAACGCCGATCTGCTCATCCCCCTGCTGCCGGAGGGATGATTATGCGCGGCCTTCCCGACTGGGGCACCCCCATAGATGACAACGACGTTCGTCTCTTCGCGGCCTATGAACTTGATCGGGTTCGGATCGCAGTGCCGGATGCATTGACAGTTGCACGAGAAGCTGACGGTCGACCGAGTTTTCGCCTCACTGCGATCCGCCCGATAGTCCCGATGCCAGGGCGCAATGGCCACGGACGGCTCGACCTTGAACTGCGGCTCGACAGCAGCGCAGCGACAGACGATGGCGTGGTTCGAGCAGCGCCGCCGCTGCGCGGCTGGTTGCGGTTGCGTTCGTCGATGCTCGACCTGCCGCCGGTGTTCGAAGAGCCGACCGAGCTCGATTGTTCCGGCCTTGGGCTCGCCCGGCTGACGCTACCGCTGCCAGCCGAAGGCGTGAGCATGATCGAGAGCGTGTTGGAAGATGGCGCGGTGCCGCTGCTCGCACATGTCGAACTGGAAGTAGCCGGTGTCGCTCCGCGCCTGCCGGTTCGCGCGGTGGTCGATCTGGCCTTGTTACGAGAGGCACTGGCGGATCAGGCGATGACCCCCGTAAAGCTTCGTGAAGCGTTGATGGACGATGCGTCTGTGATCGGCGTGAAAATCGCCGATGCACCCGATAGCATCAGCGCCTATGCGTTGGCTGAGGCCGCAGCCGACCATATCCAGGGGCGCCTTTGTGCCGGCCCTCTCGCGCCCACCGCCGAAGATGGACTGGTGCTCGTCCTGTCTGACGCGGAGATCGCCACCGGCACCGCGACTCTGGATTTGAGCCTGCCGCTCGTTGTTACACGCGTGGTTACGACGGCGCTCGATCCGTTCGCCGCCGCGCGAGCGCTGGCAGAGGAAGATGGCGAGATCGCCAGCCTGATCGTGCGCGGCCAAAGCGGTCTGTTGCAGACTGGCCGCCATGAGGTGACCATCGACGCCAGCGTGCCGCGTCCATGTGTTGGCCCGCTGACACTTGGAGCCAAGCTGACATTCCCGCCACACCCGCCGGGACGGATGCACGCGGTTATCGAGGATTTTGAGCTGCCCACAACGGGGGACAGCGTGATCCGCCAAGTCCGTCTCGCGCCAGGGGAAGATGTGGCCTGGACGCTCTCCGGCTTCGCCATCTGGCCAACACCAGATAGGCGCGGCGTAGAACGGCTCGACGGTCCCGAGACAGCGGGTGTGGGGACACGCGCATTGCTGCGACCCGACGCTTTCCCCCTCGGCTTTGCTGATGTCGAAGCCGGCACCGCGCTCCTCAAACTGGCACGTGTCGAAATGACGCTGGCCGGAACACGGCGAGACGGAGCACCAGTCAAGATCACCACAACGCTGACCGACGCTGCGCCCCGTGCGGCGCTGGCACTGCCCGCCGATACTGAGAATGTTACGCTGACCAGCGAACTTGTTGCACATGACAGCAGTCGACGGATCACGCTTGCTACCCGCCCTGCGGCCGACTGCCGCATCGAGCTGGCGGATGTTCCCGGCTATGGTCCGCGTGCCACCGAGCTGGTCGCGACCTTGCCCGAAGGCGCATCGCTCGTCGCGATCGAAGTGATCGCCGAAGATGCACCGACAGAAGCCGAGCCTGAGGTTTACGCCTTCACCCCACAAACGCGTTCCCGCACCCATCGCTGGTTGTGCCGCGATCCGTTCCGACCAGGCCTACGCTGGCGCTGGCGTGGGCAGACCGAGTTTTCCGCGCCCGTCACGACGGAACGGGTGGATGTCTTTGCGGAGGCGATATCGGCATGAGCAGCACTATTCCCGGCAAGCGTTATGGCGCACTCCATGCCTGGCGCGAAGGCGACGACTGGCATTATCTGCCGGTCGTCCCCTCACCACAGCGCGCGCCCAACGGTCATATAATGCTGACCGCAATAGAGACCGGTGACATTCTGGCGCTGACGATCGGCACCGTGCTGATCGTCAGCGAAGCGCAGCTTGCGCAGGCGCAGGCGGTGATCACCGCAGAGATCGGCAATGGGGCTGCCCCGGTGCGGTTGCACCCTGCCAACGCGACGCCGCGTGGCGCCACCCTCACTTTCACGCCTGATGGTGGCAGTCCGGTCGAACTGGCACGCGCCAATCCCTCGCCCATGCCACCCTATAGCGCGGCCTTCTCCGCACTCCTGCGCGGCGACCAGGCCGGCGATGTCAACGCGGCGATGAAGGGCGGGACGGGCCGACTGGACGTTGCATATGATTTTGAACTCGCCAGAACGCGCGCCGTAACTGCGACCCTCATCGGCGATCCGGGCGATAGCGATGATATTGAGGCAGCGCTGGCCAACGGCAACCTTGTCCTCACAATCGATGCAGATGATGCTGTGTCGGATGAACTCAAGACCGAGGCGCGCCGCCGCGTGATCGAAGAGGCGACACGGCTCCTCAATGGTGCCTCGCAGAAAACCGCCGAGCAAACTTCCATCTTCGGCGATTGCCACAACGATGGCACACCGGACCCGGCAACCGGCGATCCCAACCAGACCACAACAACCACCGCGACCATCGAAACAGAAGTCACTTTAACCGAACCCGCACCGCACACGGTGCGACTGACGGCGAATGTCGCTGATTGGCTGAAAGATCAAATATAAGGAGGATAGGCAAATGCTGTTGCTTGAAAGTCAGGATATGGTCGGTCAGACCGCCTATTGGGCAGACGATACCGATCCGTTGCAATTTTATGCTTTGCCAGGCGAGCCAACGCTGGCTGTTCGCAACGGCAAGCCGGTGTTCAAGTATATAAAATATCGTTCGCCAATCGACAGGCCGGGCGGGGTCAAGGCTGGCGGATTTGTCGTGATGCAGGCTGAGCTCGCAATTCCGGCTGCGGATGAAGCCGAAATTCGCAAGCGCATCTCCGAACGCGGTATCCGACGGGTTCAGACGCGCATTACAACCGGCCCCGGTGGAACAGTCAGCCATCACGCCGATGTACGAAATGTGCCGGTCAATCCCAGCGATATCAAGCTCGGTCGCCCATTGATCACGCGCGGCAAAGCGACGATCAGCATACTCGACCGCTCGACCGCCGATGAAGGCGGTGCCGAAGACGCGTTGGTGCAGCGGATCAGCGTGCCGACGCCGCCATCGCTGTTCGGGAACAATTCGGTTTCGATCGGGATTGAGCTATCCGAACTCGGCGCACCCGTTTTTGAGGCAGCGATGAAAGGCGAAGGTGCCAGCATGGTCATCGTCGGTTATGAGCTTGGCTATCAGGCGAAACTGCCAAAGGCGCATATTGTCGGCACTTGGAACGCCTCATCGTTCATGCACTTCGAGCAAGAGATTGACGCCGACAAGCGATGGTATCGCGACGACGACTATGAGGAGAAGATTACCGAGATCATCCGCAAGAGTGAAACGCAGATCATCGATTGGAAGACTTCGCCATCCGTCGCCGGGATGGAAGCGGCTGCCCAGCAAAAAATGGTGGAGATGATCGAGGAGTCGGTCCGCCGCCAGCTTGACGAGGGTATCAAGCGCAACGTGCTGGAAGCGATCCCGCCCGAAAGCCGCGATGTCACCAAGCTGCAGGACAAGGGCTTTGATGATATCAAGCGCACCATCATTGTCGACAAGGTCGCCGATGTCCGGGTTGAGTACAAGGCCGCCAAAGTCATCGAGATGCCGGCCAATCCCAACGCGCCGCTGCCTGCGTTCAAATCCATTCTAGTCGACAGCAAAGCACTCAATTGGGACGAATATGCCATTTCTGTCGATGGCGACGATCCATTCTTCAGGAAGCTCGCCGCCAATTTCCTGGTCAACGCGGATTTTGAGGATCTGCCACTGGCCAGCGTGATGGTGCAGGTGTCCTACAAAGGTGCGACCGGGACGGGGCATAAGGAAACCTATACCTTCACCAAGCCGGATGATCAGGAACGGTTCGAGGCATTCCTTGACGGCGGCACCGGCGAATTCGAGTATAGCTACGTCGTCAACTACAAGGGTCAGAGCAACGTTTACAAGTCGCCTCAGTTCAAATCCAAAGGCGATGTTTCCATCAACGTCGGCGATCTGGGCATCTGGAAAGTCGACATCGATGTCGGCGATGTCAATTTCGAACAAGTCAATCAGGTTCAACTGAAACTACGCTATGAGAACGGCACGACGCGTGTCGAGCGGCAGTTCACGATTACCAACGAAGCACGGCAGCATCGTGTGCGCGATGTAATTTTCAAGCCGCGCGAAAAACCGTGGACCTATGAAGCAAAATACTTCCTCAAGGATGGGCGCGAAATCGTCGTGCCTATGGAAGAGGCCGATGGCGAGCAACTCTACATCAACGATCCATTCTCTGCGACACGCAATATATCGATACGCACCAAGGGCGATTTCGAAACCGTCATCGACACGCTGTTCCTCGACTTCGTCTACGTGGATGAAGCCAATGATTATCGTCAGGAGAAATCCTTCGCCTTGTCCGCGGCTGGCAAAAGGTTCGACGATTGGTCGTTCCCGGTCATATCGGATCATGCAGGCAAGCTCACCTACACCGGCAATATCGTCTACCGGGATGGTCGTCCACCTGCGGTCATTCCCGAAAAGGAAGTCACCTCAAACACCGTACTCGAAGGCGAAGATGTGTTGAAGCTTCAGGTCGAACTTATTCCCGACCTACTCGACTGGACCCTGCTCAAGCTGGTGACAGTGACCTTGTCATACACCGACAGCGCAAATGGGGTCGACCAGAGAAACACTTTCACATTGCGCCAGGATGCGCCGGGACACGTCTGGTCGGTCAATATTAAGGACAACACGAAGAAGAGTTACACCGTGACACCACGCTTCTTCATGGCCGACGGGACCAAGAAGGAACCCACACCCTTTGAATCGACCGATGAGGTTCTGGTGCTGGAACCACCAGCCTGACGGTAAGGGACGAAAGGAAGCGACCATGCTCTATCTGGAGCCACCATATTATTTCATCAACGGTGTGACGGTCTTTCGAGACTATGCCGATCCGCTCCAATACTACTATATGCCGGCACAGCCACGGCTGCGTACGGTAAAGAGCGCCAGCGGCGGTCCGGCGGCCCCCCGGATTCAGCTGATCAAATACCGCTCGCAGCGCGGTGGCGGCGGTTTTCTGACGTTCGACGTTCATGTCGGATTATCGGAACAGGAAGTTGACGATATCGCCTCGGAGATTCGTCGATTGGCGCGTCTGCCAAGTACGCCGCGCGTCGCGCCGGTCCAACTGATCGACGGGTCGGTTCGCCTGCTGATCTTTGGAGAAGACAGCGGCGCAACCCCTGAACCCGGGCGGCCCGGCTCGTCCTCTCCCCCGCCAGCCGCGAAGCGCTTCGTCCTCAAGATGCAGCATTTCGCCAAACCGTCGCTGTTCGGTGACAATGGTGCAGCCTTCTCTGTCGAGCTGGACGAGCCGGGCACGGCTATCATGGAAAAGGCGATGCAGGGTGAAATATCACCCATCGTCGTGGTCTACAGCCTGGACTATGCTGCGTTACGTCCCGCCTATTCCGTGCGCCTGCAAATCGACTGGGACCGTGTCCAGACCGCACTCGATGAAAGCTATGGGCATGAAGGCATCTTCACCTCAATCGAAATTGGAGAAACGGTCGACAAGCTGATCGAGAGTCAGGCGATCGTGATGGAAGCGGACAATTTCGTCCCCGACGCCGACGACACTGGTAAAGCAGTGGCCGAGCGGTTCGAGAGCGCGAGAACGCGCGTGCAGGAGATGATCACCGACAGCTTTTTCGAACCCAGCCTGGAGCCGGAACAAGAGCGGCCCGATGGCTGGGACAAGGCGACCGGCATGATCAACAATCTGGCGGCGATCGGTGCGACCGGCGGCATATCGGCATTGATTGGCAAGTTCAGCTACAAGAAAACGAGCTACCAGCGGATCGACAAACGCAAGCTCGATGTCGAGATATCGGAACGCTCGGCGGTGCTGCGCACGATCCACCCGCAGGGCACGGTAACCGGCCTGTTTCGTGAACTCGAAGCCGGCATCGACATCGGGCGCTTCATCTTGTCGGTCGATGCCGACGACCCGTTCTTTGAGAAGCGCAGCGTGCGTGTGATCAACCGCGGCGAAATGGCGCGTGATGAGCTGGCGTCAGTCCATGCGACCCTGACCTACGGCAGCGGCGTCAGGAGCGTGATCCTGGATGAGACCGGCAAGGAGTCGACAGCCGATTGGCTGTCAATCCTCGACGAAGCAGGTGCCGTCAGCCGTCCGGTCGAGGTCGAATATGTCGTCGCATTCAAACCGGACGCCGGCGGTGAACGCCCGCTGCAGGTGACGTCTGAAAAAGAGATCGTGACCGGCGATGTCCTCGAAATTCAGCCCGCCGAGCTGTATGCCCGTGTCACGATCCCGGTCATCGTTTCGCCGAGCTATCCCTGGGCCAAATATCCACAGGTTCAGGTGCGGCTGAGCTATGAAGATCCCGACCATGGCATCAAGACAGACGACACGTTCGTCCTGACCGAAAAGGACGCGGCGGCCGACTGGACGTTCATTGCGCTCAACAAGGGCAAACGGGATTTCCAGGTCCGCATATTGCACTCCGCCGCTGATCACAAGGACATCGACAGTGGCTGGATTCCCGTTGACGGGGATCTGGTCGACGTCCGCGATCCGTTCGGTGCGCTTCGGCTGGCCGTCGATGTTGTACCAGTGGTGGCACGGTGGGACGATGTCGAGCAGTTGTTCGTCGATCTGGAATATGTCGACACCGCCAATGGCGTCCGTCAAAGCGCGGCGCTGACCTTTACCGAAGAGGACAAGGCAGCCAAGCAATTCGTCGTCGACCGTGTCGATCGCGAGCATAATCTGGTGTCATTCCGCGTCACGACGATCTTCAAGGGCGGCATGGTCAGCGAGGTGCCGCGCTCATTCACGACCGCGCCACGTATCCTGATCCGCCCCGACATGCGCGGTCACCGCATCGTCGCCGTGTCAGCACCAGCGGATTTCGCGAGTGCAAAGATTGAGCGTGTCGAGGTGGAGCTGCGCTATATTGATCAGGCGAACGGCATTGATGTCGCCGATCGCTTCATTTTTGACATGCCCGGAGCCACCAGACCATTTGAGTTCGACTATGTTGACCCGGCCCGCGACGCATTCGAATGGCGTGCCAAATATGTCTTCAGCAACGGGATGACGCAGGACATCAACTGGACGCAGGCCGATGGCGATACGCTGACGGTCAGGCTGCCGGGTTAGGAGCAGGAGGGGAAAGGACAATGCAGCAACTCGGTGCGAGTACGATTACGGTCGATGGCGTAACGGTCTTTTCTGATCACGCCGATCCCAATCAATTCTGGTATCTGCCCGCGCCCGTCGCGCTCGCCAAGCGCGCGAGCGACGGTCGACCAGCCTTTACACTGATCAAGTGGCGCCCGGCCGCCGTAGAAGCGGGCGCGAAAGGCGGCGGCTTTCTCATGCTGGAGGCCAACCTCAAGCTGCCTGAGGCCACCGAACGCGCCATTCGTTCCCAACTGCGCCGTTCTGGCGCCCGTGAAGACATCAGACTGTCGGCGGTTCCGTTTGATGGGGGTACGGTCAAATGCATCGCGCTGGATCTGGAAGGACCCGGCGGAACCGCGCGACCCGACACCGCGCCGCCCGGCACCTTTGTTGCGGTGGAAGCGATCAGCGGTGCCGCTGTCCCCAGCCTGTCGGGCGACAATGTCGCAGCCTTTTCGCTGACGCTCAGCCAGGAAGGTGCGATCATCCTGGAGCAGGCGTTTACACAGGGGACCACCCCGGTCGGCGTCATCTATGATCTGACCTACACCATCCTGCGCCCGGCGCTGCAAGTTGTGATCACCGCCAATTATGAGGATGTGTACACGCACTTTTCAGCAGGACTGGAAGCACAGGTCTATTGGGTAAAGGCGGGCATCGATGCCGGTTTCGAGAAGCTGGTGGCCGATGGCGCAATCAAGATCGAGGTGATCGAGTTCAGCAGCCCGGAGGATCGCGCGGATAAGGCGCAGTGGGCGCTGGACTTTTTCAAGGACAACCTGCTGTCCAAATGGTTCGAGCCATCGATCACGCCCGCCGATGTGGAAAGCCGCATTGCCAAGCCCGAGGGGCTCGATGCGGTGATGACGCGCGCCCGGGCGATGGCCAACCCCACACCTTCAATCTCCCCAACCCCTACGGAAACAGAGGGGTCAGGGAGGTCCGGTGGCAACACGTCGGGTGGTAACACTTCAGGGGGAAATACATCCGGCGGCAATACGTCTGGAGGGAACACCTCCGGTGGTAACACGTCCGGCGGCGGTTCGACCAACCGCCCACAGCCAAGCCGCGCGCCGGCAACGCTCACCGTCGCGCCGCAGCCTCCACCGGCGGGTCATAATCTGCGCCTTGAGCCGGGCTCGACGACGGATCAGGAGCGGATTGCCGTCGACGGTCCAGCGGGCTGGAGCGCGACCGTCGGTTCCGCACCGGCGGTGGTGCAGGACGGACGGATCGTTTTGAATGTCCCGGGCGGCGCGCCGGCACAGACGACCATCGTCGTCACCTGGCCCGCCGCTGCCCCTTCGGGGGGAACCACGACGACCCCACCCACCGTTACCAGCTTCAACCTCTACTTCACCAAGGCCAAGCCCGACGAATTGCCGGGCTATGGCTCGACCCATGCGAATGCGCGGGACTATTCGGCAACGGGCGCGGGCGACACACGCTTTCTCGACGCCAGTGGGCCAGCCGGGCAGCCGCCATCCTCTGCGGCACCACGCGGTGGTGACCGTTTCCGCGCCTGGCTGGATGCGTTGCCGTCACCGCGCCTTATTGCGCTCGACGGCCATGCCAGCTTTGAAATCGTCAATCCCGATCCGCTGGCGAGCCGTCCGGGCGGGCGCGATGACTATGACTTCAAGCTTTCGCAGCGGCGCATCGATGTTGCGCGCGCCTGCATTCAGGGTCGGGCGACGGTAACAAGCGCGACCTGGCACGGCCATTCCCGCGCGCGCGATGCGTCGCCACAGCGGCTCGATAATCCTGACGACCGGGTCGTGGAAGTCCGGTGGGTCGGCGGCAGTCCCACGCCAACACCGACACCAACGCCGCAAGCGACCGTGCTGACAGGCACGATCATCCGCAGCAGCCCAACACCCACGCCAACGCCAACGCCTACACCTGGTCCGACACCATCACCGACGCCCCCCGTTCCGTCGAGTATGCCGGCGCTGGTTTCGTTCAAACTGAAATTCATCCGCAAGGAGGAGCGCAAGACACTGACCCTGCGCTACAATCGCACGGAGGCGGTGACCCGCACATACGCGCCGCAAGGCTTCATCGGACTGATGCTGGAAGACATTGATGATATGTCGAAGCATTTCGTCGAGGTCGATCTTGACGATCCATTCTTCCGCACGTTCGAGGTGACGGTCGACGCCCCAGTTGACTATGCCCGCGTTGGCCTGAATTCGATCAACGTTGCGATCGATTACGGCGACCCCAATAACCCGGTGTCGATGAAGCATGAGGATTTGATCTTCGATGCCGCTTCACCGACGCGTGCAACATTCGCCACCTTCGTCAGCCCCGATCTCGAATCCGCTTATAGCGTCAGCCGCCAGTTCCACTTCGACGCTGTACAGGGCTCCGGCTGGCGCGGCGAGCGATTGTCATACGAATTGCCCGCTGTCGACACGGTTGACCGCACGCTCGTCGTCACGCCGCATGAACATCTCGGCTTTCTCGAAGTGCAGGTTATCGCCAACCGTATCGATGACGAAATGGTCGATCGCATTGAAGTCGCGCTGGCATTCGACGACCCTTCGGGATGGCAGGCACGCGACACCTTCATCGTGCGCCCGGGTGACGAGCAGAAATCGTGGAAAATCCGCACTTCTTCGCCGGACACCCGCGAGTATAGCTACACGCTGACGCATCATCTCAAGGATGGCAGCCAGCCCATCGTCGACGAGCCGGTATTCACGTCGGCAAACGCGGTGTCAGTCGACGACCCTTTCCCCAACGCGCTGGAGATCGACCTGGTGCCCGCCTGGGACCCGGCATTGATCCGACAAGTGTTCGTTGACATCAATTACAGCGATCCGAACAATGACATTGATCGTTCCGAACGGATTCAGTTCACCGGTGATGATCTGGTGACGCGGCGCGTGCGGTTGGCACTGCGGGATCGTACGCAACGCAGCTTCACATGGAAGGCGCTGTTTCTGGGCACAGACAACAGCTCAAGGCAGATCGCGCCGGAAACGACGACCGAAACGCTGATCCTGTTGACGCCGTGAGTTTCGGCGTCCTCGCCGACATTCTCGACGTGCTGGCTGTAGAAGCCCCTGAGGATGTGGCGCGCGGCCGCGCAACACTGACCCAGGTATTGCAGTGGACAGAGACATCGCGCTGGCGCGAGGTGGCGTGGAGTTTCAGTGATCTGGCGGGTGGCTCTCCGCTCGAACTGGTGTGGCGGCCGGGACGACCTGGTCTGTTCTGGACTGCCGAACCGGCTCCGCCAGAATGGCTGACCCCGCGGCGATTTCGGCGCGCATTGGCGCTTGCTGCAACGCTGGGCGCGCGCTTTTCGGCGGACAAGGTCACGCAACTGCGCGACGCTGTCGAACAAACATCCGCGCCCTGGCCAATCTGGCTCAGCGGTCGGCACGACGCCACAGGCGATACCGCAAAAATCTACGCCCTGACGGACAATGTAGTCCTGCCCATGCTGCGCGGCGACGACCGGATTGTCATGCTCGGCTTGTCCGCAGATGGTGGTCGGGAGTACTACTGGAGGCGCCCGTCTCGCCAGGCAGGAGATCATTGGCGGCTGGCGCAAGAACCAAGTCTGAGGCCGCTGGCCGCGCAATTAAACACCGCATTGCTCGAATGGACAGACCATGGTCTCGACGCGGAACATGCCGGTCGGATCGGCCTCAGCCTGAAGCTTTCGCCTTCCGGCAAGCCCGAAGCACTGGCCGCTTTCCTACGGGTGCATCAGGCGGGTGGCGAGGACGCTATACGCAGGAAGCTATTGGCTCATGGCGGCGAGGTGAACCCCGCCATCGCGACATTGTGGGCCGCCGGTCGGCTGAGCCCAATGTTCCTGACGCTCGCAGCGACAGAACACGCACTCATGCCCGCAATGGGATTCCAGCTCGTCAAATAATCGGTTCGAACCTGCACATTCCGAGAAACTCGGGTCGACGCAGAGAGCTCTTTCAAAGCAAATATATCTCGGCGGCGGCTGAGCTGGCAAGTAAAACGGATCATGCCCCGCCCTCGCAAGCCTGTCGTAAGCGGTAAGAATCCCCCACATTTTCAGGGCTTGGCGATCTGTTAGAGTTGGCCCTTGGGTTTGCGAGGGTGACGATGAGTGGTGATTTCGAAACGAGTTTCGAAACTGAAAGGGTTGAGAGGGCTCGCAAGGTCGAACGCCTTGATGTCATTCCCCTGAAGAATGGCAACCGGGGATGGACGCCTGCGGCGAAAGCGCGGATCATAGAAGAGAGCTACCGGCCCGGTGCGAATGTTTCCGAGGTGGCGCGCCGCCATGGTCTATTGCCGCAACAGCTTTACAACTGGCGTGGGCGTTTCAAGGAGTGTGCCGAGGGGATGGGCTTTGTCCCGGCGGTGATCGAAGGCCCGTTAACACCGCCCGCGCCACCGGTGCCGGTCATGTCCTCGGCGCCCGCCGCTTCGGGAACTGGCGGGCAGATCGTCATCGAGACGGGCGCGCTGTCGATCCGCATTCCATCCGATGTCGACGCCGACCACATTGAGCGGGTCCTTCTGGCCGTGCAGGCGAACACATGATCATCCCGCCTGGACCGTTGAAGGTGCTGGTCGCGACGCAGCCCGTGGACTTCAGAAAAGGCATGGTGGGCCTCGCCTCCCTGGTGCAGCGCGAACTGCTACTCGATCCCTTCTCTGGCATGCTATTTAACGTGAGTTCGACATAAGGATAGAGTTCATAAGACGATAGTTGGAAGAGCATGAGGGGAAGAGAGATTAAGCGAGGGCTTCTTTTCACGGAATGTGTAGCGACCAGCCCGGCAATCAGGTTAACAAAGAAGTTAACTGGGCTGCGATGGCGGGAATGCTCGATCTGTGAGATATTTTTCAATTGATCGTTGACAGTCTCGACGATTGAGCGTTTACGCAGTAACAGTTTGTCAAACAGGGGCAGCAATTTGCTTTTCATGTTTTTACGCAGTTTGGTGATGAGCTGCACACCTTGCTCCCAGAGTTGTTCAAAGAGCTGCTGGGAAATGTAACCTCGGTCACCAAAGAGCTTTCCAAATAAGGAATGAACCTAAAAACCTCAGTTGCGGCCGAGCAATTTTGGTGAGAATGAGGCATGCTGTGGGTTTTGAGGGAAATGAGGAGGTCACCCAATGGGTGAATCGAAACTGAAGCTATCGAAGCGCAAAGCGATGCTATTGTCGTGTGCTGGAGTGCAAACGATGGGGGGCCGGGTGCAGGTGCGCTGGGAGTCTGAAAGTGCGGCGACCCCGATGGGGCAGCTGGCCTATTTTATCGAATTTCTCACTGTGACTGGACTGTGGTCACATTGGCTGGAAAGCTGTCCGCTTTGCTACGCCAGCCCCAACGCGCCAGGCAAGGCGGATGTACTTGGCACCTGGATGCTTTCGATTCTGTCGGGCCATAAGCGCTATTCCCACGTGACCGCCATACGCTGCGATGGTGTCAATCCTGGCCTGTTGGGCATGAACAAGGTGATTTCGGAAGATGCTCTGCGTAATGCCTTGAAACGCATACCGGAAGTGGAAGGCATGGCCTGGCTGGATGGGCATCTGTCCGACAGCGTTACTCCGTTGCTGGAGGCTCCTTGGATTCTTGATGCCGACACCACTATCAAGCTGCTCTATGGCCAGGGCAATCGCGCTTAAAAGTGCTTGAAATTAGAATTTAGATGAGGTATGAGGTTTGTCATTTTGATAATAAATGATAGAGAACGCCACGCCTTCAATTATTCACCACTTTTCGAGTATTCGAGATCCTCGGGTTAACAGACAAAAGAAACATCAACTGCAAGCTATTTTCTTTATCAGCCTGTGTGCAATGATATGCGGCGCGGATAACTGGGTAGCGATTGAAGAATTTGGTTTAGCCAAAGAGCAATGGTTGACAGAACTGCTGGGATTGGAGCATGGAATTCCTTCGCATGATACGTTTGGTGAGGTGTATGCGGCGATTGATACCCACCAGTTCAGTGACTGTTTTTCCCGTTGGGTAGCCGATTTAGCGCGTATTACCGAGGGAGAAGTGATTGCAATTGATGGTAAGTGCTTAAGACGCAGTTTGGACAAGGCTTCAAAGAAAGCAGCTATTCATCTGGTCAGTGCCTGGGCCCAACAAAACAATCTGGTTCTAGGTCAGGTTAAAATGTGAATTAAGAGCTAACTCGCAAAAAATTCCAGAAAAACAGAGCTGCAGCCAGCTTTCCAAATACATGTACCATAAGCCCATTATAAGAACGAACTTTACTGGCACATTCAATGCCTGTCTTTTCTTCAATCCAGGCAAATAATGCTTCAATCGGTTGTCGCACGCGAGAAACTGCTGTAGACAACCATTGATCCTGTGGTTCCAGGTAGGGTTGTCCTTTTTGTTTTTTAACTGGTGTCAAGACGGTCAGATTCTGGGCTTGTCTAACCTCTTCGGCGTCGGGCCGTTGATAAGCTTTATCGCCATACAGTTCATTGTTGTGCAATTGTGGCCGAATCTGATCAAATATCTTGCCATCATGGTCGCTGGCGCCAGTTACACCGATGTACTCAGGGATCGGTAATGAGCCTGATTGGCGGCGCCCTATGATATGGACCCGCACACCATGATAGTACAGCTTCTTGGTTGAGCAGTAGCCTGAATCCGCTAACTGTTTCGCTACACACGCGTTAAACCGGTGACCTTGCTTGGCTAACACCACCGGAAATGAATCGGTCAACCAAACTTGCCTGGAATTCCTGACTTCCTGTTCTTGCTGAATCAGTGCTAATAAGGGTGCAAACACATCGGCAACCCGATTCAGGCGCTGAACATAAGCCACATAACTCGGAAGTCGTGGAAACCAATCACGTAAATGGCGATGTGCGTACTCATAAATACCTTTGATCTCTCGATGCTTGTCCACCACACCGAACAGGTAGAGCGTAATGACTTCTTCGTCGCTAAAACTTAAATCCGCGTAATTGCTCATCCTTTGACTATAAACCCAAAGATTCTGCTGATAATGCTTGCAAACATACAGATAAATCGTTATTAATCGATTTTGCCAGCTCATTCGTTACTTTGATTTATTGAGGTTGGGTAGTGTCTTCCTCAATAGTTTAACGTTATTGATGAACTGGCTTCTATTTCAGCTCTTAATTCGCATTAAAGTGGATGACAAATCGAATGAAATCACTGCGATTCCCAAGTTATTGTCCCGATTGGATATAGCGGGGGCGGTCGTCACGATTGATGCGATGGGGTGCCAGAAGCAGATAGCCAAGCAGATCAAACAGCAAGGTGGTGATTATGTGTTGAGCCTGAAAGGCAATCAGGGCACACTCCATGACGATGTGAAAACCTTATTCACCTCGTGTTTAGCCCCAGCAATTGCTTCGGTAAGCTATGATGGAGGACATGGCAGAATTGAAACCCGCTCGATTCGGGCAACTGCTGAGATAGCGTGGTTGCAAGGACAGCATGATTGGCAAGGTTTGCAAAGCCTGATCGCAGTGACGGCTAAGAGAGAAATCGGGGACAAAGTGACGGAGGAAACGCGCTATTTCATCAGCAGTCTTAGTGCAAAGGATCCACTCCGATTGGAGCGTGTGGTGCGGGCACATTGGTCGATTGAAAACAATCTTCACTGGATACTGGATGTCGCTTTTGATGAAGATAGCAATCGGACTCGCACAGATAGTGCTGCTAACCTGGCTGTTATCCGGCACATTGCCTTGAATTTGATCAAAGCTGAAAAAACATCCAAGGTAGGAGTTAAAACAAAACGCTTAAAAGCAGGATGGGATAATGACTATCTACTCCGCGTCATCGGGGCAATTTAAGCGCGATTGCCCTGTCTCGGTATTCCAAGTTGATTGCCTGTCAAGAAAAAAGTGATAAAATAATCAGTTAGCGATTTGCTTGAATAACTCGCAAGCAACAGATGGCATGCGCAAGCATGGCATCCGAAAACGATTCTCCCGGTTCAGCAATCATCTCGGCACCACACCTATGAAAAATATATTCGTCAGCCTGTTTCTTTATGGAGTAGCGATTGCACTCTACGGTAATCTCGTCCAACAATACGACCATGAAAACGGTGCGGGCAACATACCCGCCGCAAACTGGAATTACAAAGAAAAACTGGCCGGTTACACTGACCGGGAACGCGCACACCGGCAGTTTCTGTTCATCGAAGACAGCGCCGGTTATCGTTAATCAAAAAATATGCCGTGGTTACACGGCATGGCTGGGCAAATGGAACGCGCATGATCCCTATGCCGCAGCATCACTGCGGCTGCGGTCACGCGCGTGCTTCCATTTAAAACTGATGCGAGATCGAGATTTTGTAATTACGACCCGGATCCCTCAGCACGGAGAGATGACGCCGGTAATCCTTATCGGTTAGATTGTCGATCCCGAAATCGAAACGTAATCCTCTGAAAGTACCATCCCGTGGCAGCCAGGTCAGCGTCAGATCATGCAGCGTATAGCCAGGCGTCGGTGTTCCGCCTGTTGGTACGCGATTCTGCGCATCGACGATGCTGCTGCGCCAACCGAGGGAGAGATTGTAAGCCGGCCAATTCAGACCGGCCAGAACAATCCATTTGTCCGGCTGAACATTGGATAATGCACCACCTATTGTTTTATTGTGGCCACGTGTCTGGGCATATGAAAAGCCTGCGTAGCCATATTTTGCCGCATAATTGGCTTCTATTTCAAACCCCTCCAGCAAGGCATTGCGCACGTTGCCACTCGACGTGGTACCCCCGGCACCCGGATTTCCGGGGACTGGGAAAGGCACAAAATCGACGAGTAGATCAACAAAGTCTTTGACCTTGTTATTGAAATACGCACCCCTGATGTTTAACTGGTCGCTCGCATAAAGCAGATCTGATTTTTGTATGCGCATCCCGATTTCTTTGTTAAACGCCGTTTCCGGTTTGAGATTAAGGTTGGGTATAAACAGATTGGAGCAACCCGGGCCGCAGGTGAAATGGGTGCCGGTGGTAAATAATTCACTCAGTGTCGGCGCGCGGAATGCTTCATTATAGCCGCCGGTAATCGACAACCATTCCGTAACTTTGAAAAGCCCGCCAATTTTGAAGTTGACACGATCATTCTTATTGGCAGCTGCTGCATTATCCGCCTGACTGCTGAAATGATCCCAGCGCACACCAGGTGTTAGTGATAATCTCTCCCATAGCATGATTTCATCCTGCAAATACACACCGACGACATCAGCCTCGCCCCGGGGAAATTCCGGCCGTGCCGCGCCATTGCGTTTTCCCTTGCCTTCATTGTGAAAATAATCAACACCATAGGTAAACAATTGCGTCGCGAAATTGCCGATATCAAAACGCGAACTGTTACGTACATTAATGCCGGTGGTGGAGAAATCTGTTTCATCACGTCGTTGATCGAATAATCTACGTTCAAGAGAATACGTCGTGTTATGGTAAACCAGGATTTCAGGGTCCAGCCAATTGTTGTCCGGATTATCGTAGCGATAGCGCAACGTGTAGTTGCGTTGTTCGGTATCCCGGTCCAGCAGCAAATTTGTCGTTGAAACACCCGCTTGTGCATTCGACGGCACTTTTCCGGCCTGGTCGAATGTTTGTGCTGAGAACATGAATTGATGCGGGCCTGGTGTCCAATTCAATTTGGATAGACTGGCATAGGATTCAAAACTGGAATTTTGCAGTTTGGAGCCATCCCCCAGGCGGATATCATCGGCGGCATTGCGGTAGGAGAAATCGAACAGATAATCGAACTGATTGCCCAGCAGACCATAGACACTGGCACCAGGAATGTATTGTTCGTTCATACTTTGAAATCCACCCCGGACTTTCACACCCATACGTTCACCGGGCCGCAGCAGATCAGTGGCGTCCACCGTGGTTAAGGACATTACACCACCCAGAGCGCCGCTGCCCCATGTGGCTGAAGCGGGGCCGCGCATGACCTCGACCCGTTTAAGTAATGATGGGTCGACAAAAATCCGGGCGTCATGTCCACGGTTATAATCCTGTCTGGCGCCGTCCAGTAAAAACAGAATGCGTCCGTCGCCCATACCCCGTATGACGGGGCTCATACCAATATTACGCGGGCCTCCGCCGAGTTCGACATTGGGTAGATAGCGCAGCGTATCGCCGATATCGGTGGCCTGACGGGTGCGTAATTGTTCCGTATCGACAACGCTGACCGACTCGGGCACATCACTGACCTTGCGGAGCGTGCGTGTCGCGGTTACGGTAATTTCCTTGAAATTAGTGGACGCCAGATTACTGACTGGTTCTGTTTCTGTTTCGGCTTGTACCATCTGTGCCTCGCTATACCGAGGAAAGACAAAAACAGCCATGACCGCGAGGTAAATACCCAACGTGATCAGGCGCGGTTCGAGTTTAAGTAACATGAGAATATTCTCCAGAAAAATTAATCGAATGAATAAAATTAATCGTTTCTGGCTGGCTGGCTAATACGGCTTGGCTGGCTGGCTGGAGTAAGGTTTTTATCAGAACATAAACAATTTATTCTTAGAACCTGTTCAAGATCTCGATCAAGGGACCCAGTGCAAGGCAAAATTGAACGACGCAAGCAAAGCGCAGCGAACAGCCGCAAGGCTGGCCCGTAGGGCGAGGCGCTTGCGCCGAGTAAAAAGCGGAGCATACGTGAAGTATGTGAGCATTTTGAATTCGATTTTTACGCCGCAATGCGCCCTTCAGCGAGGTATTGAACAGGTTCTTAAGGGTTTATTGCCGTTGCGTGCTGTTTCATGCCCTGTTGGATTTGTTCATCGACCCATTGCGTAAACAAAGGATGGGGCGCAAAACCTTCTCCAAGTTCAAATTCGAGTCCGGCTAAAAATTTCTTTTCCGGACCCGTTGCTGTAGTCCGCGCTGGAATGACAATTGCCGTGCCGTCTTGTTTGTTAGCCTCTGTGACCATGGCTTTGACTTTCTCAATCCAGGGCGCACGTTTATCCGGCCAATCTTCGCGCCAGGTTGCCACCCGGATAGCTTTGAATTTTTCACCGCCATTGCTGTGCATGTGATTGGCAATGCTTTCCAGTTTCTGCAACCATGTCTCATTGCGTTGATCATCTTGCGCACCATGCGCTACCAGGATTACCGTCTCCTTAGCGGGATCTTTGGATAACGCAAGTGCGCGATCAAGCAAGGCGGTGGCAAACAAGGGGTTGTCCTCATATCCACCTGTCCATGCAACGGGCAGGGACGTTAATATCCTGGGCACAGGCTGACTGGATTTTCCATGATGGCCGTGTCCGCCATGCCCACTATGGCCGTTTGCATTGTGCTGAACGGATTGGTCTTCGATATCCAGCCCGACCAGATGTTCGATATCTGTGCGAAATGAAGTGCTTGTTGCATAGGCGCTGACGATGACGGCTGCTTTCGCACCGCGCTGCTCCAGTTTGCGTAATGCGCGTTCGATTGTGATGGGATCCGCCATGGAAAAGGCAAATTCGACTTTATAGCGATCCATCAATGGCTGTACTGCAATACGCAAATTCTCGTTCCAGTGAAAGTCGGAACCATGCGCAAATATGATTACCCCGGTATCCTCTGCAGCAAGCGGCAGGTTGCGGTTAGCCTCACGCTCCATCCACATAGTTAGCTGTTGGGATTTGACCTGAAAGTTATTGAGTGTTGCAGTTTCAGGTAATAGCCACTCCAATCGAGCTTCGAGTGACATCATGCTGTCATGCTTCGGTCCTAAAGCAAATGCGATGACCTGATTATTTTTACCACCTTTGACTACGGGTTTCAGGGACGCCAGTGCATCAGTAAGCTGTTGCGTTACTCTGGCAGCGTAATTTTCTCCATCTTCGTCCGTGCCTCTTTCCGGGAGGACCAGCGTATGGGTCGACCGGAAATCGAAGCCATGCGATGCTTGCTTGACGATACGCGCCCAATCTTTGTGCATGGCTTGTTTGCTGGCATCATCCGCTGCACCGTAACCGACTACCAGCAGATGCTGGCCTTTTGTTTCTTCCATCGCGCGAAACCGGTCAGCAAGCGCCTCGACAGCAAAGTAACTTTCACCATAAGGACGTGCGAAAACCAGAGCGGTATTTCCTTTTTCCTGTGTCAGCAGTTGATGAACAAGGCGATAGCGTGGCTCCGCTGTGGAAACGAATAAGGGTAATACAATGATTCGCTCGGCACCTTGATGGCGCAGCGAATCAAGACCGGATTTCAGCGTCTGCTGTGTACGCTCATCGGTAACAAATACCAGAGCAGCCGGGTGATTGGCGGAAAATGGCTCGAATGCATCGCGGATTTCCTCATTACCGAGAAATCCCCGATCGGCTGCGATGATTAGAAAACCGGTTTGATTGTTCGGGGCAGCATTGGCTGCCTGCGTCGTTCCGGCGTAAACCAGAACAATGGTCAGTAAAAATGGTACGACTGGTCGTAGTGTCCTAGCCCAAAGATTCATAATTCCCCCCCATGATTTTTGGAAAAAAAATAGCTTTGATGTGTAATTGCTCACATCACCCGTAGTCTTTAAGGCGGATCTGAATAAAATGATTATGGTGGTATGCGGATTCGTTGCGCGGCGTTTGCTCACTCGCCGATCGATTTTTGAATCGTTTTCTGCTTTACGCGCCGGGCGTTTGTCCGGCATTCACCTTGCTGATTAATTCAGCCCTCCCTAAGGTAAGCCGGATTTAAACACATAACGAATCATTTGTAAACGATAATGATTACCATTTGTATGACAAATAACTGCTTGTAGACACTATGGAAATACCGGATAACTGCATACTGAGATAGAGATTCTGGAGGGGGTTTAGCCTGTTTCCTCAGGGATTGGCGATGACATGCTGCGGTAATCTCGTCCATCAATACGACCATGAAAACAGTGTGGGCGATACACCCACTGCAAGCTGAAATTACAAAGAAAAACCGGCTGACACACTGCCCAGGAATTGACCGGTAACTGGCCAAAAATGCGCGCACCAGCGGCTTCCGTTCAGCTAAGACAGCACGCCGGTTATCGTTAATGAAGGAATAGCCATATGCCGTGACTACACAGCATGGCTGAGTACAACACGATAGCGCGCTTTACCGCTTTCCAGGTGTGAAATGGCCTTATTGACCTGCTCGAAAGAAAAAAACTCGACAATCGGTTGAATATGATGCCGCACAGCGAATTCCAGCATCGTTCGCAAGGTATCCGGGCTGCCTACCGGCGATCCTGAAATACTGTACTGTCCGAGTATCATCGGAAAAACAGCAATATCGAGCGTATCGAGCACAGCACCCACAAAATGCAGGCGCCCTTTAGGGCGCAGCGTGGAGAGATACACATTCCAATCCAACGCGTGATTCACCGTGGACAAAATCAGGTCAAACTGCCCCGCCGCCGATTGCAGTGCTGCTGCATCGTTGGTGTTCATCACTTGATGCGCACCGAATTGCAAAGCCTTGGTTTTCTTGCTTTCACTGGTTGTAAATGCAGTAACATGACACCCCCATGCCCGGAGGAACTGCACCGCCAGATGACCCAGGCCGCCAATACCGATAACCGCCACTCTGGCCGTCGGTGAAATATCGAACTGCACCAACGGATTAAAAACGGTGACACCGCCGCAGAATAACGGCCCCGCACTTTGCGGATCCAGACCTTCCGGCAATATGACCACGCTCTCCGCCCGGGCACGCACTTTATCCGCAAAACCGCCGTGACGTCCGACCACCGTTCCCTGCGCCTGTGAACACAGATTGTGATCACCGCGCATGCAACTATGGCAATCCATGCAATAACCCGCATGCCACCCCAGACCCGCGCGCTGCCCCGGTTTCAGATTGTCAACCTGCTCCCCCGAAGCCACAACGGTGCCGATAATTTCGTGCCCCGGAACAAACGGATATTGTGTGATACCCCACTCATTATGCAGCATGCTCAAATCGCTGTAGCAGATACCGCAGGATTCTACGGCGATATCAACCTCACGCGGCCCGATGGGACCCGGGTCATATTCAAACGGTTCAAGCTTACCGCCCGATTCAAATGCTGCGTATGCTTTAATCATTGAATGCCTCCTTTTGAAATACGAATATGCCTGCTTAACGCCTGCACGATTTTATGCCGCGCTGTCAGGGGATTTTGACCCACGTTCGATACATATGCCGACCTTTTTGATGCCGCGTATAATACCCAGCTTGGCAATACTGACCTTCACCCAGGGAGAACCGAATTCCCGCATGATCGTCAGCGCAATATGCTCCGCCAGCGCCTCCAGGAGTGAAAAATGCTCTCGATCCAGGATATTGTGAATGGCCTGCACGATGAGGGCGTAATTCATCGCATCATCAATATGGTCGGTTTTACCGGCACGCTGATTGGGCAACCCGATTTCGAGATCAAGCTGTATGGTTTGCGCAACTTTGCGCTCCCAGGGATAAATACCGATCAGGGTTTTTACCTTAAAATCATGAAGAAAAATAATATCCATATGATAAAAACAATATTGAAGAAGGATGAAGGGCACCCTGCCGAACGCAGGATGAGGATGATTGATTGTGATTGTTTTCCTATAAAATACAAGAAAATTCTAATCTATTTTGTGGAGCAGCACTAATTCCGATGACTTTACTGGCCCTCATATTCATTGCTTACCTGATCGGCTCGATACCTTTTGCACTCATTTCGAGCTGGCTATTCAAGCTGCCGGATCCACGGACTTACGGCTCAAAAAATCCTGGCGCAACCAACGTCCTGCGTAGCGGCAAGAAATCAGCAGCCGTGTTCACGCTCGTTGGCGATGCCGGAAAAGGATGGCTGGTCATTGTTTTAACGCAGTTATATGCTTCTGCGTGGAATCTCGACGACACAGCCGTTGGCGCTGCCGCGCTTGCCGTATTTCTGGGACATGTTTTTCCTGTATTTTTGCGTTTTCAGGGTGGCAAAGGCGTGGCAACCGCGGTGGGCGTGCTGCTGGGGCTGAATGCCCTGCTCGGGCTGCTGGCGATCGTCACCTGGATAGCCGTCGCGGTCATCTCCCGCTACTCGTCGCTGTCCGCATTAATTGCGGCGGCACTTTCACCCGTCTACGCTTACTTTATTTTTGGCCTTTCACTCCCTACGCTGACGGTGCTCTTAATGGCATTACTGCTGATCTGGCGCCATCAATCCAATATCGCTAACCTGATGGCCGGCAAAGAGACCCGCATCGGTCAGCGCAAATCGCTGTCATAACACGCTGTCATAGCGATAAATAGCGATAACGACTGACAGCGGCGCAAGCAACGCAATCAAAATCCATCGGTGAAATATTCAATATAAATCACTGCGATCGTGGAGACCAAAAAAACAACAAATAATAATGTTTTGTCACTCATCCTTTTTCCATGCTCATAATCGGGTGAAGCATTTTATTGCAAACAGGCATCACCCGTTGTGTTTTCGTTCTGCGTCATGGGCATCATGAACGTCATGGCGATGATTATAAACGCGCCATGAGTAATTGCCTGATTTCCTGATCTGTCAGAACGACGGGATTAGTCTTCATACTGCTGCCGCGCGAATGCGCTACAACCTTATCCAGCCCCGCTTCCGACAGGCCAAAACGGGATAAACGCGGCAGCGCCAGCGCCTGCGTCCAGTCCGACAGCAACTGCACTAACGCCGCATGCGCCGAGCCTGCATCATGAAATGATTTCCGGCAAAGTATTTCAGCCACATGCGCATATTTCTCCAGCGCCGCGTTATCAGGCGCTCTGGCGCGCATACTGTCGATATTGATCCGGGTCGCCGATGCCACCAGCGTTCCACAGACGACACCATGCGGTATCGGATAAAACGCCCCCAACGGAGAAGCCAGGCCATGTACGGAACCCAGTCCGACCTGTGCCAGCGTAATGCCGGACAACAGGGCGGCATAAGCCATTTTTTCCCGGTATGTTTTTACTGCGTCAGTGTTCTGCCGATGATCGTGCCGATACAATGGTATGAGCGCATCGCGCACGGCCTGCAGGCCGCTGATCGCGAGCGCATCGGTAAACGCATTGGACTTGATCGACACATAGGATTCGAGCAGTTGCGTGAGTGCATCCATGCCATTGGCCGCAATCACATCCGGCGGACAACCGGCCAACAGTTCAGGATCAACCACAGCGTACTCCGCCACCAGTCTGTCATGCCGGAAAGATTTTTTAAATCCGTCTTCGCCCTGAACGCTCAATACGGCATTTTTGGTCGCTTCACTGCCGGTGCCGGCTGTAGTCGGCACGGCAATCAGCGGAACAACCGGGCCCTCGTAAGGCAATTCCGGCCCTACGCCTTCCAGATAATCCATGACGGTTCGCTGCACCTTCAATAACCCTGCAATCGCTTTCGCCGCATCGAGCGCACTGCCGCCACCGATACCGACAACAACATCGAAAGCGCGATCCGACAATGACCTGACTGTCGCGTCAATCAACTCGGGGGAAGGCTCGTGCGTGACGGTACAATGCTCCCAGTGCATACTCCGCTGCTTGAGCTGCTCGATAAATGACGACCAGCCCGGCAGGTTTTTGTACGAATGCGCGCCCGTCACCAGCAGAATATGCGTACCATAGCCCGCAAGCATCTCCGGTAGCTTGTTAAAAACGCCCGAACCGAATTCGATACGCGGCAACCGCGCGATGGAAAACTCAACCATCAGACACCCACCACCGGAAATATATCCTGATAGGTCACACCCTGACGTGGTTCAGCCATCCAGTCCGCCACGGTTTCCCGCCAGGCCAGATAATGTGGCGTTTCTTTATGCGCGGCAGCATCCTGTTGCGTTTTATACGCTTCATAGAGCACAAACCGGGTTGGTTCATCCGCCGACTGCAGAATATCAAAACGCACGCTGCCGGGTTCCCTGACCGAACCTTCATGATTTAACCGGCAGGCTTCCTTGAAAGCTTCGACGTTTCCGGGTTTAACCGAAACATAGACTATAGTGACATACATTCTATCTCTCCCTCTTATTCCTCTTTTCCCCGTATGTGATTTGCAAAACCCATGCCTGCACCCGGATTTTTCCGTTGCGGGCAAAACAAAAACTGTCATAAACCCCGGCTGCGGTTTTCCGAGACGCCCTGTTTATGGGATAATGATCACCCGCACTGTGCTAATAGGGCATACTACCAAGTTTCTCGAGTAACATGGCTATCATTCGCGTTAAAAACCTGCTGCTGAGAGCCTATATTGGCTTTAACGATGAAGAAATCAGCAAACTGCAGGATGTTGTCATCAATATGACCATTGAGGTTGATCTGACGCATGCCATCCAGCGTGATGCAGTCGACGGTTCCTATAATTACAAGATTATTACCAAAAATGTCATTGCATTGGTACAGGAACAAAAATTCATGATGCTGGAAAAATTAACGCAATCCGTTCTGGACGAGATCATGAAAAATAAAAATGTCCGATCTGCCAAAGTGGAAGTCGACAAACCGCATGCGCTGCGCTTTGCCGAATCGGTCTCGGTGGAGCTCAGCGCAACACGCGGCAGCCCCCATGACTGATAACCAATTACCGACAGACACCGCAGTTGCAGTCAACGAATGCATTATTGGCGTCGGCTCGAATATCGACCCTGAAGTCAACATACAGGCCGCGCTTGCGATCCTGCACCAGGAAACCGATGTCAGGGGTATTTCAAAATGGGTTAAAACCGCGCCTATCGGCATCAGCAACCAGAATGATTTCATCAACGGCGCGATTAAGATACACACCGCGATGTCGCAGGAATCATTTAGACACTATCTGAAAAACCTTGAAGACAAACTGGGCCGTGACCGCTCGCTTCCCAAATATGGCCCTAGAATCATTGACCTGGACATTATCGTCTGGAACGATGACATCATTGACGACGACTACTACACCCGGGATTTCGTCAAAAATGCGATTAATGAATTAAAACCACCGCATCGATAAGCCAAAAATCGAAACGCATTCGCCCGCCCTCCCTCTTCCTGTGTTGCATTCACTTTCCCGAAACAAAAAAAGTTGTTGCACTTTTTCTCGCTATTTGGCGTATACTCCGCAGTGTCGTATGGAATCAAGTCGTAGAACAGTACCTAGTGGTCTTTTTTTCCTTGATATTCGCTGACAGCTTGCGCAGTTTGCATGAACACTCGTTTAACACAAGCTCGCGCGTAAAACTTTGTAAATTTATAACTTTTCTAAGGAAAAATTCATGGCAACAGGTATTGTAAAATGGTTCAATGACTCCAAAGGCTTTGGTTTCATCACACCTGACGACGGCGGTGAAGATTTGTTTGCGCATTTCTCTGCAATTCAATCTTCAGGATTTAAATCGCTGAAAGAATCCCAACGCGTGGTATTCGATATCACCAGCGGCCCTAAAGGCAAACAGGCAGCTAACATCAGACCGCAATAAAATCCGGCAGATGTAATGCTTGACCTGAAACCCCGGTTCTCCGGGGTTTTTTATGTAACCGGCAAATTGGTCTTTGTAATCGCATTGCTTTCTCTATAAGATATCCAATCATTAGCTTGACTGACTGGACATGAATGCACAGAAAAGGAGAAAACGATGCCTATCAGCGAATTCTGCAATCGTGAAGTAATTACTGTCGAAGCCGAAGATTGCGCGCTGGAAGCAGCCAGACTGATGCGCAGACACCATGTCGGCGATGTCGTCGTTATCGAAAAACAAAACAGTATCCGGAAACCGGTCGGTATCGTAACCGACAGAGATCTCGTCGTTGAAATCATGGCGACCGGGCTTGATCCTGCTGTAATTACCACAGGCGATATCATGGCGTCTGAACTCGTGACCGTTAAGGAAAGCGCAGGCATATTCGAAACGATTCAATACATGCGCCGCAAGGCCGTCAGACGTTCACCTGTCATTGATGATAGCGGTGGACTGATCGGGATTATTACCATGGACGATCTGTTGCGATTATTATCCACAGAGCTGTCCGAACTGACCAGGATCATTGACCAGGAAACCGATAAAGAATCCAGACGGCGTCCATAGCCAACGTTATCCAATCCCGTCAGATGACTTTCCGGCTGCATAAATTATAGTTACACTGATGTATTTTCAACGCGAAAAAGAGAAAAGCAGAATCGCCATGCGCATCTTCTACAGAACCATCGCGCTGATTGCCCTGCTGGCAATGCTCACAGCCACGTCAGGCTGTTCAGTCTATATGGCTGCCAAGCAACCCAATGCAAAAAAGATCAGCCTTTTTCAATCCGGCACACCGCGAAATCACCTTTTAGGTGAGTTCGGCCCGCCCATCGTCAGCGAAGACCGCGACGGTAAAATCATCGAAATATTCAAATTCACCCAAGGCTACAGCACGGGCGTCAAAACCGGCAGAGTCATTTTCCACAGCGTCGCCGATGTCGTTACGCTCGGTTTGTGGGAAGTCGTCGGAATGCCGACTGAGACTGTTTTTAGTGGCAGCGAAATGGCTTTTCAAGTAAGCTACGATGAAGATAACAACGTGGATGAAGTCATTATCCTTAAGAAAAAATAATTTCGAATAATTTCGCGTAAGCTGATTGATCAATATCCCCTATTCGCACTCAAATCCAAGGAGAAATACATGAAAAAACAAATCTATCCGGCACTTGCTGCAGTAACGGCAATCGGCATGGCTTCAGTTCTGGCAGGCTGCGCCACACACGGTGGCGGCGGCGGTAGCACGCTGGGCGCAATCGACGGCGGCCTGGCTTCCATAGAACAATCCGCTCAGGTGAGCAGACAAGCCATTTCAACCGGAACCACGGCCGCATCCGAAATAGCTACAGCCCCTGGGCAAGTTGGCCTGATCGATATTCTGGTACAGCAGTTAGGCATCTCCCAGCAACAGGCGCTGGGCGGCAGCGGCGCAATCTTCCAGATGGCTCAAGCGAGCATGACGCCCCAGGCGTTCTCCGCGCTGTCTCAATCGGTACCCGGAATGACGGAAATGTTAAATGCTGCACCGGCTATGTCAAATCCACTGACAGGAATGGGTGGCGGTGTTTCCGCATTGCTGGGTAATACCGGTGCAAGCGCCGCTTTGAATAATGCCACATCACTGGCTGCCTCTTTTCAGCAGCTCAATCTGTCGCCTAACATGGTTGGACAGTTTGTTCCCATTGTTACAGACTATGTACGCACCACCAGCGGTCAGTTAACCGCCGACCTGCTGAACTCAGCGCTGAATGTCCCATAAAGCTGCGACAACAGACACACATGTTGGCATTTTGGCGTTTATGGCTATGTGGCTGTAAACGCCAATTTTTATTTTAAGGTAAAAACCACCCGGCCTCCTTTACCGTTCAGCGCGTTTCCGCTTTGCACGCCGATTACAAACACGCGATCCCCGGTAATACCGCCCTGCTCCAGCAGCCAGCTTTGTGCCGCCAGCGCCCTGCCTTGCGCAAGTTCGTTCATTTCATCCGGACTCACTGTTGCATGTTGAAGCAATAACTGCTCCATTTCCTGATCCGGTAATTTTCTTGTAACCCCTAAAAAATTGGCCGGTTTCTCAAAATCAGCGGCTTTATATTCCATCTCAAGATAGGTGCTGTATTCATCCGGTGTCAGTTCGGTTTCGGCAAACGCACCGCGGGTTTCACCCTTTCTGGCATCCGCCGTGAGTTTGTGCGCCACAATCTGCCGCCGTAAACGCATTTGTTTTAAACCTTCGTAATCGCTCGCCGGGTCGATATGACCTGCAATTTCCAGCCGCAATGCAGGCCGGTCGTTGAGTATCCGGGACAAAGCCTGTAAACGGCTTTCGGCATCGGCATCAATGACAGCAGAACCGGGAGAAAAAACGATTTCGGATAATTCCGCATCCTGCCCCAGCATTGAACCCAGCAGCGTAAATGGCGCCGTGACCGCACGCGTGATGAGATTGATAAAAGCTTCCAGAATAATCCCGCCCAGACTGAACTTGGGATCATCAATTGAGCCTTTGACCGGCAGATGAATATCGATTTCGCCATGCCGGTTTTTGAGCAATGCAATCGCCAATTCCAGCGGCAACGATACGGCTTCTTCGCTGTCTACACGCGCCCCCAGCGCCAGCTGATCAAGAAAAACATTATTTTTCGCGGTTAACGCGCCGTCCTTGATACGGTAATGCACGTCGACAGACAGTTTTCCTTTCTCAATGCCGTAACCGATATACTTTCCGGAATAGGGACTGAATGACGGCAAATCAATCTCTTTCGCCTTTGCAGTAATATCCAGCGCCAGCCTGGAACCGAATGGCTGGATACTGCCGTGAATTTCCAGTGGTGCTGTCTTATCGATGGCGCCCTTGATATCGATCACGCCCGCTTCCTGGCGCTGAACAGGGCCGATCTGGCCTTGCAACCCGGTTAGATTGACATGGTAATTCGGCTGAATAAAGCGATCATAAAAATCAATCTTGCCTTGCTGCAATAAAATTTTACCGATATGTAACGGTAGAGAATCGTCTTCTTTCGTTTTATCAACGACCTGGGTTTTATTGTTCGCGCCGGTTGCCGCCTTCTCCTGCCGCACGATATGTTTCAGACTCAACTCACCATCGCGCTGGAGGACGACATGCGCATAAAAATCCTCCAGTTTGACTGTCGCCATATTTATTTTCAGTGGATCACCGGAAAAATTCAGGTCGCTGATATCCAGACTCTTCCAGCGCAATACTTCCCGGGCCATTTTGGGATCAAGCATATTGAAATTCCCCAGCCGGGTTTGTCCATTGACGACCACCTTGAGCGGACTTCCACCCGCTTTGACATTGCCGTTAAAAGAAATATCACCGCGCGTCAACAGAACATTCAAGGCATCGCTCGCCCAGCCCTGCAAGGAAACCAGATCCACCGCTTTTAAATCGAGATCCAGCTCCGCAACAAAAGGCGACCATGCCAGCAAGCCACGGGATTCGATACTGCCCCGTTCATTCACCATCGCAGTTATGCGCAGATCCAGCGGTTTTTCACCACTGATGTCGATATTTTCCGCAACCAGATCCAGAGGATCAATCGTCATGGGCACCACATTCGCCATCGTTTGGTCGGTATAGCGGATTGCCGCGGCATTCAGCCGCAGTTGCTTGATCGTCACGGCCCACGATTGAGCTTTATCTTCTGCCTGCTGATTTTCTATTGGTCGGCTTTCCCCTTGAGCCGCATATTCAGCCTGCGCTTCAGGCGAGGGCTTTCTGCCGGGTATCGGAACCGATACTGAAACAGCCTGTGTCGACGATGCCATGACCGCCGTACCCGATGAACCGAAAAACCGCATCAGATCGATGCCGCCGTCCGGATTACGGTTAACGATACTTTTCAACCTGTCCAGCGTGATCGCATTCAGCACGATCTGTTTATCCGTAAAATCCAGCTTCACGTCGTCGATCGTCAATTTTGTCAATGACAGCACCGCTGCTGCGTTATCTGATAACGGCGACAGCGCAACATCATCCAGGCTGAATACCAGGCTGGAAGGCGCCCGGCCTGTCAGATCAAATTGATCCAGACTGACATGAACATGGCCAAGATCGACCTGATAAGGCGCCTGCACGGATTGATTACGGATGGCCGTGCGCTTGATCGACGACTGGCCTGTGAGTGTAATCGCGGCAGAATCGCCATCGGATTGTTTAAATGCCAGCGTCAGATCGCTGTCAAAATGACCCGACAGCAGGCTGATTCCATCCGGAAGCGGCAGATAACCTGCGATATTCATCAAATCGGCATCGGTCAGTTTCAGCGTCAGCGTGGCTTCGCGCTGATCCGTAAAAGGCCGCAGCTTGCCATCCAATAGAAAAGGCGCGCCATTGATTCTGGCGCTGAAATGCGGTTTAACCCAATCCGCTTTAACAGGATCCAGATTGGCGACAAACGGAATTGCAAAATTGATTTCGGTAATTGATTGGCGACTCGATCTGAAACGGTCAACCCATTCAACATGGCCGTTTCTGAGCGTGATATTGCTGATCGAAAACAACACCGGCGCTTCATCCTCGGAAGGCTGCGCAAATCTGTCGATCAAATCCGAAAAATTAAATGCATGGGCATCATCACGCGCCAGACGGATATACGGCGCATCCAGGGTAACCGCGCTGATCACCGGCGCGCGCTGCGTTATCGATACCGGATTGATCTGCACATACAAATGGTCAAGCGCAAAAAATGTTTCCGATGCATCCGCGCCGCCCGCTTTCTCGCCGATACGAAAACCGCTGACGGACAACTCCAGCGTATAAGGCTTGACCTCAATCGCCTGAACAGTCACCGGGCGCTCAAGCAAAGCGGACAAGCGCAATTCCAGCTGCGATTTGGCAAAACCCGGCAGCCAGTAATAACCAAGCAGCCCGAATAAAACAACGGCGGTCAGAATACTGCCCAAAGCAATCGCCAGTCGGCGTACCACAACAAGCTTTCTTTGTATTTGCTGAACGGTTTGCGTCATGGCGACATCCTCCCTGCTACGAAGTAGCGCTCATCCTGCAATTTAAACGAATGGACAATACCGCCTGAATCATTGAACCGCAAACTGCGGATTCAGGCGGTTACCGGCAGAACATGCCGAAGACAATCAATAATGCGGATTTTTTCTCTCGATCCCGACCAGTTCAACATCAAAAATCAACGTTGAATTCGGTGGAATGACTTTACGCACGCCACGCACGCCGTAAGCCATATCCGGTGGAATAATCAGCGTACGTTCACCGCCGACCTTCATGCCTCTCACGCCATGATCCCACCCCTTGATGACTTTACCGGCACCCAGCATAAATGAAAAATGCGCGCCCCGGTCATGCGAACTGTCAAACTGCCTGCCTTTCTTGTCGGGCGCGGATGCATCATAGAGCCAGCCGGTGTAATGCACATTTACCGTATTTCCGATACCGGCTTCTTCACCCTCGCCTATCTTGCGGTCGATTTTTTCAAACGGCAACCCCGATTCTGCAGCATCCTCCTGCGTGGCAAAAACCGGTTGCGGCAACATGAACAGCGCAACCAACGCCATTAATGCCATTGATGAAATGAAAATACCTGAATGACCATGAAATTTGATTCTGAACATTTTTTTCCTCAAAAATTAACAAAAACTTTATTTTAATAACCTACTCTTATGCTTATGTAGTATAACCTAACATGAATTTATCCCCATAGACGAGTCTTATTGATCCAGACAATGCAATCACCTGAAAAATTCGAAAATAATACAATTAACCTTGGCAGACAGGAAATACCCGCTCCCCAGATTTCGGAACTGTTACGCCTGCATCATTCGCCACTGGTCCGCGGTCTCTTTCTTGGGGCGGGTTGTCTCGCCCTCATACTGGGCGTTGTAGGTATCTTCCTGCCCATTCTGCCGACCACGCCTTTTGTGTTACTGGCCGCAGCCTGTTTTGCAAGAGGTTCCGAACGGTTTCATACCAAACTGATGACCAACCGCTATACCGGACCGGTCATTCTGGAGTGGCGCCTGTATCACAGCGTCACGCACAAAACGAAACGCCTGGCTTATATCATGACTACCCTGTCATTCAGTGTTTCGATTCTGATCGTCCCCGAAATGTGGCAAAAAATCATGCTCGTGGCTATCGCCTGCATACTGGCGTTTTGTCTTTCGCGCCTGCCCGTGCGGGCGTCTGACAGCAGCAACACTTCATCAGTCTAAGAATCTATCTTAGTGCTGGTTTACCGTAACGATAAGGCGGACTAAGAGATGGGATAAATGGATAGCTTACTGTCAAAACACTGGCACAACCTGCCGCGTGATGAAGTGGCCGTTCTGCTGAAATCAGACATTACTGATGGCCTTGATACCTCTGAAACAGTACATCGCCAGAAACGTTTCGGCCCCAACAGGCTCACTCCTAAAAAAGGCAAAAGCCCCCTGGTTTTATTCTTGCTTCAGTTCCATCAACCGCTGGTGTATATCCTGCTGGCCGCAACGATTATTACATTTGCGCTGCAGGAATGGGTGGACAGCAGTGTCATTTTCGGCGTTATTCTGATAAACGCAATCATCGGTTATCTTCAGGAATCCAAGGCACTCAAGGCTATCGAAGTGCTTACTCGTACAATGGATAGCACCGCGACAGTGATCCGCACCGGGAAAAAGCAACAAGTTGCAGCTTCCGACCTGGTGCCCGGCGATCTCGTCTTACTGCAATCCGGGGACAGAGTGCCAGCGGACTTGAGATTACTACAAACCCATGAATTGCAAATCGACGAATCCGCATTGACCGGCGAATCCGTTTCAACACATAAACAAACCGAATCCCTGTCACTGGAAACCGTACTGGCAGATCGCAGCAATATGGCTTATTCATCAACGCTGGTGACTTACGGCACCGGAACCGGCATCGTTGTTACAACCGGCGATCATACGGAAATCGGGCATATCAATACCTTGATCGCCGGCGTCGATGTGCTAGCCACGCCGCTCACCCGCAAAATCAATCGCTTCAGCAGTATTTTACTGTGGGTCATTCTCGGGTTTGCGGGGCTCACTTTTTTTGCCGGCTGGCTGCATGGCAATTCGTTACTGGATTCATTCATGGCATCCGTAGCACTGGCTGTCGGGGCGATTCCGGAAGGTTTGCCTGCCGCCATGACTATCATGCTGGCCATCGGCGTTAACAAGATGGCGCACCGGCACGCGATTATCCGCAAGATGCCCGCCGTTGAAACGCTAGGCAGCACGACGATCATCTGTTCCGACAAGACAGGAACGCTAACCCGGAATCAAATGACTGTGCAGCACATTTATGCCGGTGGAAAGCGTTATGACATCTCGGGAACCGGTTATGCACCCGACGGAGAAATATTCCTGGATACGTCAAAGATCGATCTGGATACACAACCAGCTTTAATAGAATGTCTGCAGGCAGGCTTATTATGCAATGAAGCGCGCCTGATCCGGCATGACGCACAGTGGCTGATCGAAGGCGATCCCACAGAAGGCGCGCTGATTGTCGCCGCCGCCAAGGCAGGATTATCGCAGGATACACTGATCGGGGATTTTCCGCGTATCCATGCATTGCCATTCGAATCCCAGCATCAGTACATGGCGACCCTGCACACTTTGAATGTGGAAACGGCGGTTATTTATCTGAAGGGTTCTGTAGAAAGCATTCTTGCGTGCTGTGATGCAGCCTGCGGCGCCGATTCCGAACCGCTGGCGCTGGATAAGGAACGTATTCACCAGGAAGTGGATGCAATGGCGGAAAAAGGCTTACGGATTCTGGCGTTTGCGCGCAAATTGCAACCGGCATCCATTCAGACCGTCAATCACGGCGATATCGTCGAAGGATTTTGCTTTCTCGGCCTGCAGGCGATGATGGATCCACCTCGAAAGGAAGCCATAGCAGCCGTCAGCGCCTGTCAGAAAGCCGGCATTCAGGTCAAGATGATCACCGGCGATCATGTAACCACCGCCGCCGCAATTGCCCGTCAGATCGGACTTGACGGCACAATGGACAAAGAAATCGAACATTTCGCGGTGAGCGGACAGATGCTGTCGGATTTACCGGATCCGGAATTGGCCAGAACCGCGCAACAGGCTGCCGTATTTGCACGTGTTGCGCCCGAACAAAAGCTGCGGCTGGTGGAGGCGCTACAGGCCAAAGGCCACGTCGTGGCAATGACCGGTGATGGCGTCAATGATGCCCCTGCGCTGAAACAGGCCGATATTGGCGTGGCAATGGGCATCAGTGGCACTGAAGTTGCAAAAGAGGCTGCGGATATGGTGCTGACGGATGACAATTTCGCAACAATAGCGGCTGCAATCGAGGAAGGCCGGGCGGTATTTGACAATCTTGTCAAATTTATCACCTGGACACTGCCGACTAATCTCGGCGAAGGTCTCGTGATTCTAGTCGCTGTAGTTTTTGGCCTGACACTGCCCATCACGCCGGTGCAGATACTTTGGATCAACATGACGACGGCATTGCTGCTGGGTTTGATGCTGGCATTCGAACGCAAAGAACCGGGCATCATGGCGCGCGCGCCGTGGCATCCCGAAACGCCGATACTCACACGGGAACTCGGTTTCCGTATCGGACTGGTCAGCTTCATGCTGCTTATCGGCGCCTTCGGTCTTTTTGAATGGGCATTATCACAGGGAAAAAGTCTCGAGACAGCGCGAACCCTCGCAGTCAATGTATTTGTCTTCGGTGCGTTGTTTTATCTGTTCAACTGCCGCTCGCTACGCTACTCGATGTTTGAACTGGGTGTGTTTTCCAATCACTGGTTGCTGCTGGGCATAACCGCGATGGCCCTGTTGCAGATTTTCTTCACCTATTCCGCAACGATGAACCTGCTGTTTGGCAGCGCCCCGCTGGGTATGGTCGAATGGGTATTCGTGCTGCTCAGCGGTCTGGTGATTTATAGCGTCGTGGGCGCCGAAAAATGGCTGCGTCGCCGCAATGACAGCAGGAACAGCGGCTAATCGGGCATGCCCCATCGGTATCTTCACCGGGATGAATACGGTAACTGACCATCCACGCAAGTGCACCGAGCGTGCTATTATTTCGCACATGGCATCCGTTGTGCTCCACATCATCATCAAAATGACAGGCTCGGACAACCTATCCCTGATATCCCCAAACGGGTATGAACCGGTACACGGCAGGGTATCGCGCAGACCGGCAATACCCCAGCCTGCTGCGGTGAATCCCGGAAGCCCTGCACCCATTCATTCTCCAGGTATTTCAGAAAAGGCATCCTGATGGAATACTTTACGCAGATTCTCCTCCTGATGGGAACAGCGGTTACGATCGTTGTCACATTCCATCGATTACATATCCCTTCCAGTCTCGGTTATCTGCTTGTAGGGCTGCTGCTCGGGCCATACACCATGGGGCCGGTGGTCAATGTACCGTATATGCAGACACTGGCCGAATTTGGCATCGTCTTTCTGCTCTTTACCATCGGTTTAAGTTTTTCACTGCCACAGATTCATGCACTTCGGCACCAGGTTCTTGGACTTGGCACGGCGCAGGTTCTGTTCACGACCATAGTCATCGGACTTGTAGTATGGCTTGCCGGCGTTCCTCCCGCTGCCGCGTTCGTCGTCGGTGCCGTATTCGCGCAATCTTCAACAAGCATCATCGGCAAGCAATTGCGCGACCAGGGGGAAGAAAACAGCCGCCACGGAAAACTCGGAGTTGCGATGTCGGTTTTCCAGGATGTCACAGCCGTGCCCTTCATCGTCGTGATACCCGTTCTCGGCGCTGCAGTAGGCGCCGAGGTTCTGGCCGGCGCACTCGGCTGGGCACTGGCAAAAGCCGCTGCAGCCTTTGCATTGGTTTATTTTGCCGGCCGCTGGCTCTTGCGGCCTGTCTTTCACTTTGTCGCCGCACGACGTTCCGCGGAGATATTCACCCTGACAGTGCTATTCGTCGCCCTGCTGGCCGGATGGACAACGAGCAGCCTTGGATTGTCCCTCGCTTTCGGCGCATTCCTGGCGGGCATGATGTTAGGCGAAACCGAATTCCGGCATCAAGTGGAATCGACCATGCGCCCTTTCCAGGACGTCCTGCTCGGGCTGTTCTTCATCGGTATTGGCATGCTGTTCGATCCCGCTGTTCTCCCGCAGATCTGGCATTATGCGCTCCTGGGCGCTGTTCTGCTGCTCATGAGCAAGACACTGTTGGTCGCATTCATGGTGTGGAAAACCGGAACCGACTCGCTGACCGCCTGGCGCACCGGCCTGCTCCTGGCCGTCGGCGGAGAATTCGGGTTTGCGCTGCTGGCGATCGCCCTGAGCGCGAACGTAATCGATGTTTACCTGGGACAGATTACGCTCATCGCGGTGCTTTTCTCGATGGTTGCAGGCCCGTTCATTATCCGCTACAACCATGTCATCGCGAACTATTTTGCGTGCAGGCAAGTGGAACCCGAGTATTCACCCACGCACCTGATGATCGATCCCGGCACGGCAGCACATCTCCAGGATCACGTGATTATTTGCGGGTATGGCCGTATCGGCCAGGGCATCGCTCACTTCCTGCAGACGGAAAATATCCCGTTCATTGCACTCGACCTGAATTCCAGCCGTGTGCGTGAAGCGCACAAAGCCGGCGAGCCCGTATACTACGGGGATGCAGCCGACCACAGCATTCTCGACGCACTCGGACTAGCGCACGCACGCCTCATCGTCATCAGTCACGATGACGTGTCATCCGCCTTGAAAATCCTGAATTATCTGAGAGGCGCACGCCCCGATTTACCGGCTATGGTGCGTACCCGTGATGAAAGCCGGGTCCAGGAACTGAAATCCGCAGGCGCGTTCGAAGTGGTTCCGGAAACGCTCGAAGCCGGCCTGATGATCGCTTCGCAAGCTCTGCTTTTGCTCAATGTTCCGCAATCGCGGGTAATCCGCCGCATCCAGGAACAGCGCTCGGCCAAATACAGCCTGATGCGCGAGTTTTTTCCCGACGATGCACAAAACGATCAGGAACCATCCAGCATTAAAAATCGTTTACGCGCACTGGTCATTCCGCCCACAAGCCGAATGATCGGGCTGACGATTCAGGAGCTCAATCTGAACGAAGTTATGGTCATCGCACTCGTCCGAGCGCACGAACATGTGCCATCACCACCTCCGGAAACAATTCTTGCAGCGCATGATGAAATCGTTCTCTATGGCCCGGTGGACGGCCTGCAACGCATCGAACATCAGATACATGATCTGATGAACAATAATGCCAGTCCATAACAATTCCGGTTTTTCAGCGGGAAATACCGGCAATCCCGAATGTATTGCAGTGCTGCCGCTCCTGTACGAGATACCATTTTTTACAGCTGCAGCCCATAAAGCGGCCGTTCGTCTTTTTGACAAAACGGACCTCGACTGAGAGAAATGAAAATTAATCCTCTGAAAATAAACAGCAGCCCGCGCGACATCGCATTGCGGATACTGCTGTTCTCAACGATCTGGCTGATGCTCAGCGGCGGAGATTTGTCGTCCTGGTGGATAGGTCTGCCTGCCACCCTGTTTGCAGTAATCGTCAGCATCGCGCTGGTTCCTCCGGTGTTTCTGGTATGGTCTGAAATACCGGCATTTATCGTTTTCTTCCTGATACGCTCGCTTGCGGGGGGCACAGACGTCGCCTGGCGCGCGTTGCACCCGCGCATGCCGATTGCACCGGATCTGATCACGTATCCGCTGCGCATACCACCCGGACTGCCGCAGGTATTCATGGCCAATACGGTCAATCTGTTACCGGGCACGTTAATCACCGAACTGAACCCGGAGTTTCTGAAAGTGCATGTGCTGGACAAGCACCAGAATGTCATAATCGAGCTTCAATCCGTTGAACAGCGCGTGGCACGGCTGTTTGGCATACGTCTGCATTGCTAAAGAGTAGCGTTCTTAAGAACCAGCCATGCTTTCCAGGAACTGGAGCGTATTATCAACGGTATCGATACGCTGGACATCTGGCCCAAATGCGCCACCCAATACAAACACCTCTCCATTTTTGATGCCGATATAGGTATTTGTCGTCGGATAGTAGCGGTAGGTAAATCCTTCCAGCAGTTGATTATCCACGTTAGCAGGAGAAAAATACTGTGGAAGTAACTGCTCGGCCAGGGTGAAGATTTTTTGTTCCTTACTGTCGTCAGGAATCAATACAATTGCCAGGTTATTGTCCAGAGTGCCGCGAAATACGATTTCGCCATTATCGCTGAACCATGTCGACTGCCCGCCTGCTGTGGAAAAAGTACGGTTGTCTCTTGTAGGGAAACTCATTATCCCCAGTATATGTTCGACACCGTCCACGGGCAGTTTCATTCCTTCCTTGACGGCCAGCCTTGGACGATCACCACCATTGCCACGCCAGATAGCGGAAATCAACCGGTTTTCCAGCGCGCTGCTGGCGGAGCCCGCAAAAACATACTGCTCAGCGTTATTGATTGCCCGTTTTGAAAAATCAAGATAAAACCAACTCGACTCCAAGCCTGGTGGTTGATCATTTCTTTGCGCAATGGTTGCAAGTTGAGATATACCCGTTTCGCTCAAACTGCCATACGGTTGTAACGCCCTCGGTTTTCCTGCCAGTAGTGTTAAACCGCCACTCATAAGGACAGGCAGCATCGAATAACCATGATTCCCAAAATTAAAGTCAAGGAAACTCGCCGGGAAAGCCAGAATTACCTGTTCCGGTTTATCCTGCCGGACTTCTCCACCTAGAACGAGTAACTTCGGATCATTCAAACCACTTTTTATCCATACACTGCTTTTAGCTGGAAGGCCGCCCTGAATAAGCGTTGCAGTAAAAATAACGTCGTCCCTGTCATTAATTTTTGGCTGAGGTGCAGCTAGACTTACGCCAAAAACTGCTCCTGGCATGCCAGGTACAGGATCACCATCCGTCACAAGTAATTCCGTTGTTCCGTTACGCCATTTCAAGAACCCTCCTAACGAACAATTTTCATTCTTTTCGTTATGGAGCGCATGAAAAACCACACTGCCAGTCTGATTAATACTTATTGAATCAGAAAATAAATAGTTACACTCGCCTATCGATGTAGAAATGCGCTCAATCTTCTCAAAATCCCAGAACCATAGTGCTTTAGTCGTGCTATTACCGAATACCAGTCCTGCGTCTGAAATAGCCAGCGGGAAGACATTAAGCGTTATTGTGCCCGGTGGAAAGCCAGGTGCTGGATCACCTGCTTTCATAATCCCCCGGGTAACCCCATTGACATGAACCAATACTGCTTCACCAGTACTCGCACCTTTCAATCTTGCCAGAAAAGCCACCGCGCCTGAACGGCTGATCAAGAATGTACTTGATGGTGCGACATCACTAAAAAGTACATTCCCAGGAAAGCCGGTTATAGTGTCGTTTTCCTGGATAATCATTTCCAGTTGCCCGGGCAACCCTGCCCAGACTGCCTTGGTATGCGTATGCCCATCATAAGCCGACCCGGCAAACGCAACATGGCCGGATGGCCCCATCACAGGTTCGCCCAGATCTGAATAAGTGTGAGATGGCAAACCCGCTGCAGGCGATCCTGTTTTTGCAACCACCTGGGCATCAGCCCATAACTGGGCAGAAAAAAATAAACATAAATACGTGCTGATTTTCAGCAATAAAATGACGCGCATCATTTAATCCTCCTTTTTATTATCATAATCTTGGGCTAGAATTATAACCATAACTCCACCAAGCCGCAGTGGCACGAATACCGCAGGCGCCAAACAAGCAAAACAGTTTATCCATAAGAAGCGTTGAATCGCTGGAAACTCGGAAATTATCAGCAAATGAAAAATCCAATCATCATGGGCAATAACGCGGAGGCCATTCTCAATCAGATCGGCTGTTCAGCGCTGGCGGTCAAACCGCCCGGTTTTACAACACCAGCCGCATTCGAGGAATAAATACCGATGCAGACGCTTTACTACGCACTGGCGCTTTTTCTGCTGCTTAACCTGTGCGCAGGCATGTGGCGCATATTGCGCGGGCCGACCACGGCTGACCGTATGTTGGCCGCGCAACTGTTCGGCACCACTGTTGTCGCGATGCTGTTACTGCTCGCGCAGGCTTCCGGTAACCCGGCATTGCGCGATGTGGCGCTGATTTTCGCTCTGCTGGCGGCGGTCACGGCAATCGCATTCGTGCAGCGCGCCTGGCCGGAAGAAAAGGAACCTGAGCATGACCGCGACTGATTATGGCACTGCATGCCTGTTCATTCTGGGTGGCGTTTTCTTCCTCGCCGGAACCGCCGGATTGTTGCGTTTTCCGGATGTCTACACGCGAGTTCATGCTTTAACCAAAGCCGATAACGTCGGACTGGGATTCATTGTCGCGGGACTGGCTTTGCAGGCTGAATCCTGGTTCGTTGTCGGGAAACTGCTGTTGATCTGGTGGCTGGTGCTGTTTGCCAGCGCCTGCGTTTCCCATCTGATCGCCCGGCGCGCACGCGATAAGGGAATCCGCATTTGGATGTAATCGTTTTACTGGAATGGACATTCGATGCCGTGCTGGCCTTGGGGCTGCTGTGGCTGGCCTGGCGCGCGCTGAACAGTCCGGATCTGTTTAAGGCCATTGTGCTGTTTATTTCATTCGGATTGCTGATGGCGCTGGCCTGGGTGCGGTTGAACGCGCCGGATATCGCGCTGGCCGAAGCCGCTATCGGCGCTGGATTAACCGGCGCGCTGCTGCTTGCCGCACTGGCGCGACTGCGGGCCACGACTGACCACACCATGCCCGCGCAACCACCCGCCGGATCACGGTTTCAGCGTGGATTACTGATCTTCCTGCTGTCGGGGTCTGCAGCGGGACTGGGTTACGCCGTCTGGGTTCTGCCGTCCCATTCCGACGGATTAAGCCTGGATGTCGCCACGAACCTCGACGCCAGCGGCGCGCACAATCCGGTTACCGCTGTACTGCTCAATTTTCGCGGTTACGATACCATGCTGGAGATGATCGTACTGCTTCTGGCGGTACTGGGCATCTGGTCGATCGGCGGCCTGCCGCCGCGGCCTGAAAAACCTGCCGTAGCGGTATTGGACACGGTATCGCGCTTCCTGGTGCCGGTGTTTATTCTGGCCGCGGCTTATCTGCTGTGGGTCGGCACAGATGCGCCCGGCGGCGCTTTCCAGGCCGGATCGGTGCTCGGCGCGGCCGGTGTCCTGCTGCTGCTGAGCGGCTGGCGTCCCGGCGTCCGTCTCATGCAGTGGCCGCTACGGCTTGCACTGACGATCGGCGCGATCACTTTTATAATCCTGGGAACGCTGACCCTGCTGTTCGAACAACACTTGCTGGCCTATCCCGCTGCGCAGGCCGGCTGGATGATTTTACTGCTTGAAAGTCTGGCAACCGTCTCGATTGCTGTGACACTGGCTACCCTGTTTCTGGGAGAATCCTCCGATCACAAAGAAAAGGAAAAAGGCGCGGAAAAAGAAAGAGAGGGAGAAAAGCATGAGTAATGCGTTCCTGTACGCATTGACAGGCATCGGTCTTTTTTCACTGGGCGTGTATGCGCTGGTTGTGCATGCACATCTGCTGCGTAAAATTCTGGCGATCAATATCATGGGCAGCGGTGTTTTCCTGGTGCTCGTGGCGCTGGCTAAACGCACGAGGGATACGGCGCCCGATCCGGTACCGCACGCCATGGTGATCACCGGTATCGTCGTCGCCGTTTCGGCGACTGCGCTGGCGCTCGCCCTGATGCTGAAGGTATCCGGGAAAACCAGCCAGGCCGTATTGCCCGACAGGCATAAAGACTGATACGGATGGAAGCCATGAGACTGATACGTAAAGACTGATACGGATGGAAGCCATGAGACTGATACGGATGGAAGCCATGCTTGCGAATGCCGACTGGGGTATCATCGTCATCCTGCTGCCGCTGACAGGCGGCATCGCCTGCGTGCTCTGGCCAGCGATATCAAAACCGGCGGGATTGATTACCATCATCGGCGTTGTGCTGTCGGTTGCCGGGCTGGGCTGGCAGATCATGGAGCACGGCGTATATCGTCATGCCGTGGGCGGGTGGGCTGCGCCACTGGGCATCGGTCTGTTTGCCGACGGGCTGAGTTTGTTCATGCTGATCATGACCGCCCTGGTTGGATTGGGTATCAGCTGTTATGCGAGAAGTTATTTCAATCCGCGTGATACCGTCTGGTTCTGGCCGATCTGGCTGTTTCTGCTGGCGGCATTGAACGCCTTATTTCTTGCCGCCGATATTTTTAATCTCTACATCACCCTGGAGCTAACCGGCCTGGCCGCCGTCGCACTGACCGCCATGACAGGACGGATTGACGCTCTGAGCAGCGCCATGCGCTATCTGCTGGCCATGCTTGCCGGATCGCTGGCTTATCTCCTTGGTGTTGCGCTGCTCTATCACGATACCGGCAGCGTGGATATCGCCACACTGGCGCAGCGGATCGAACCCAATGCAACAGCCTGGGCGGCGCTGGCGCTGATAAGCGCCGGCCTGGCGTTCAAAACCGCGCTCTTTCCGCTGAGTTTCTGGCTGCCACCGGCGCACGCCAGCGCGCCTGCGCCGGTCAGTGCGCTGCTGTCCGCATTGGTTGTCAAAGCTTCGTTTTATATCCTGCTGCGCCTGTGGCTGGAATTGTTCGCTGATTTTGCCGAAGGTGTTTCAGCGTTACTGGGTCTACTGGGCGCAGCAGCGATTCTCTGGGGTTCCCTGCAAGCTTTGCGCCAGACCCGGATTAAACTGCTGGTCGCCTATTCTACGGTGGCGCAGATGGGCTATCTGTTTCTGGTTTATCCACTGGCTTCGGGAAGCCACGGCATGGCTACCGGTATCGCGGCCTATCTCGCGTTCTCGCATGCATTGGCAAAATCAGCGATGTTTCTTGCCGCCGGAAATCTAATACAGTTTGGCGGCCATGACCGCATTGCAGATCTGGATCGCGTCGTGCAGCGGTTGCCGCTAACTGTCGCGGCTTTTGCCCTGGCGGGTGTCAGTATCATGGGATTGCCGCCCAGTGGCGGATTTACCGGCAAATGGCTGTTGCTCGATGCGGCCATGTCACAGGGGCGATGGGATCTCGCCGCGGTGATGATTATCGGTGGACTGCTGACCGCCGGTTATATTTTTAAAGTACTGGGATATGCGTTTATGCAGGCCAAAGAACCCCATGACGCAAGAGCCGTGCCCGCAGGCATGGAATGGGCGGCGCTATTGCTGGCCATCGGCGCGATTTTGCTTGGACTGATGGCATCCGAAATTTTCGCGCTGATCCATCCGGACATTGCGGCTGACACTGTCGAGGCCAGGATGATATGGACGTCATGAACGAGAGTACCTGGCTGCCGCTGATGGTCGTAGCCAGCGCGCTGCTGCCGGGTTTGATTATCTTCTGCCTGCCTGAAGAAAAAGTACGCACGCGCACAGTGCTCAACCTGGCTGGCGCATTTTCCAAGATCATATTGACGGGATGGATGTTGTGGGGCGTTTATCACGGCTATCAGTATGAAATGCGCGTTTCTTTTCTGCCGGAGCTTGATCTGGTTCTGCGCGCCGATTCACTGTCGCTGCTGTTCATTGCGTTATCCAGCCTGCTCTGGCTGCTGACCACGATTTATGCGATTGGCTATCTGGAAGGTTCTCCGCACCGCAGCCGCTTCTTCGGTTTTTTCAGTTTATGCGTGACCAGCACCAGCGGCGTGGCATTGTCCGGCAATCTGATTACTTTTCTGGTGTTCTATGAATTGCTGACGCTGGTGACTTATCCGCTGGTTGTCCATCGCGGCACGGAAGCGGCGCGCCGGGCGGGCCAGATTTATCTCGTTTATACCATCTCCGGCGGCACGCTGCTCCTGCTGGGCACGGTATGGCTTTATTCCATCACCGGGACGCTGGAGTTTCAACCGCAGGGCATCCTGCACACGCTGGATGAAGCACATTATCCGGCTTTGATCGCGATATTCGCGTTCCTGATTGCCGGTCTGGGCGTCAAGGCGGCGCTCGTACCGCTGCACGGCTGGCTGCCCGAAGCGATGATCGCGCCTGCACCGGTCAGCGCCCTGCTGCATGCGGTGGCTGTCGTGAAAGCCGGTGCTTTTGGCATTGTGCGCGTGGTTTACGATGTATTCGGCATTGATTTCGCCGCAACGCTGGGGGTTACCGGGCCGCTGGCGGTGATGGCGGCGATAACCATTCTGTATGGTTCCCTGCGCGCCCTGGCACAGGACAATCTGAAACGCCGGCTGGCCTACTCCACAATCAGCCAGGTATCCTATATCACCTTGGGTGTGGCGATTGCCGGGCCATTGGCGACCATCGGCGGCGTGGCGCATCTGGTGCACCAGGGGCTGATGAAAATCACGCTGTTCTTCTGCGCGGGTAATCTTGCGGAAACACTGGGCATTCACAAGGTGCGCGAAATGAATGGCGTCGGGCGGCGCATGCCCTGGACTATGGCGGCATTCACGGTCGGCGCCTTCGGCATGATCGGCGTACCGCCGGTCGCCGGATTTATCAGTAAATGGTATCTGGGGCTTGGCGCGCTGGAAGCCGGGGAACACTGGGTAATCGCTGTACTGGTCGGCAGCAGCCTGCTCAATGCGGCGTATTTTCTACCCATTCTGCATCGCGTCTGGTTCCGCGATCCTCCGGGCAGCTGGCCCATCATGTGTGATACGGCGCGTGATTCCGGCAATAAGGAAACGGCCTGGGCTTTATTGCTGCCACCGGTCATCACCGCATTGCTCGCGCTGCTTGCGGGGCTGGCGGCATCCGCATGGTTCAGTCCGCTGGAATGGGTAAAGCTCATCGCGCAACGGGAGTTTTATCATCCATGAACAGTGCAACGCTTTTCAATAATCTCTTGCTGCCAGGCGTGCTCTGGCCATTTCTGCTGGCGTGTCTGATGGGATTCAGGACGACGCGCGCGCTGGCTTTGGCGCTGGCGCCGTGGGCTGCGCTGCCCGCACTGGCGGCGAGCCTGCTAACACCGGACACGGCACGCTGGCATCTCTCCGGAATGCTGCTCGGCGGCGAAATCGGACTGAATGCGACGGGGCAGATATTTTTGTTGCTGACGGCAATCTTGTGGACTGTATCCGGCGTCTATGCGAAGACCTATATGCAGCAATCAAACCGGCGCGAGGTATTCCATGTGTGCTTTCTGCTGTCGATGAGCGGGAATTTCGCGCTGATTGTGGCGCAGGATCTGTTCGGATTTTATCTCGGTTTTTCCCTGATGAGCTTTGCGGCTTACGGCCTGATCGTCCATGATCGCAGTGCCGCTGCGCTGCGCGCCGGGCGGATTTATATGATTCTGACTATCGCGGCGGAACTGATGCTGTTCGTTGCGCTGCTGATGGCCGCAGGCATAACCGGCGCCATGACTTTTGACGCCCTGCACGCCGGTCTTGCGATGATGGATGCAGTGGACCGGAATACGGTATTTCTGCTTGGCATCGCCGGATTCGGCATCAAGGCCGGTCTGTTTGGGCTGCATGTCTGGCTGCCGCTTGCGCACCCTGTTGCGCCCACCCCGGCCAGCGCCGTTCTGTCAGGTGCAATGATCAAGGCCGGCCTGCTGGGCTGGCTGCAATTGCTGCCGCTCGGCATCATTGCTTTGCCCAACTGGGGAACGGCCATGATTATGCTTGGATTGACCGCCGCGTTTTATGGCGTGGCGATCGGCCTGACACAGCGTGACCCGAAAACGCTGCTGGCGTACTCGAGTATCAGCCAGATGGGCATCATGACTATGGCGGTGGGCGTGGGCATGCTGATGCCGGATGCCTGGCCGCTCATCCTGCCGGCGATTGCCTTTTATGCGCTGCATCATGGTCTGAGCAAAGGCGCGCTTTTCCTGGGCGCAGGACTTTCCAGTGGGAATGACTACAGGCAGCAGCGCTGGGTCTGGCTGGGTCTGTGGTTGCCCGCGCTGGCGCTGGCAGGCGCACCCTGGACCAGCGGCATGCTCGCCAAGCAACTGGTCAAAACACATACCGCATATGCGCCGGCACCGTGGGATATGCTGCTGCCGTTCCTGCTGTCAGCCAGCGCACTGGCTACGGCGCTGCTCATGGCGCGCCTGCTTTATCTGATGCGACCCGATGCCGGATCACCAACCCCGGCGCCCGGCGCAGGTCTGATCGGCCCCTGGCTGGTGTTATTGTCGGCGGTTGTGCTGGCGCCCTGGTGGTTTGCCACCACAATTGGCTCACCTGCCGGGATACCCGGAATAGATTCAATGCCTGTGATAGACGGCCTCTGGCCGATTCTGGTAACGGCACCCGCCGCGTGGATCGTGTTGCGCCTGAGGATATTCCGCACTCTTCGCCCCCTGCCTGCCGGAGATATCCTGGTGCTGGTGACGCATGTTTTGCGTCTGTCACGATGGTCATACCATTTTGGCAACGGGCTGGCACGCTTCAGTACGGGCTGGCATCAACTGCAAACGGGGATTCTGGCTTGTCTGACCGGTCTCAGCATGACCGTAAAGGAAGGACTCCAACGAATGGAAGATTACCTGTCGCGCTGGGATGTGGCGATGCTATGCGCGATCATCCTGGCAGCGACGGTCGGCATGCAAACGGGATTTATCTGAATCAATACACATTGATAGAACACCACACCATGCAAAAAATGCTTACCAGAATCTTAATCATCGCTGTACTGCTGCTGTTAAGCGGTTGCAGCATGGTGCAACTGGGTTACGGTCGTGGGCCGCAGCTCGCTTGGTGGTGGCTGGACAGCTATGTCGATTTCAGCCGTGCGCAAAAACCGCATGCACAGCAGGCAATTCGCCAATGGTTTGACTGGCACCGCAGCACACAGCTGCCGGAATACGCGGATTGGCTCGCCACGGTGCGCAGCCGGATCCATGATCCGGTAACACCGGAACAGATTTGCCGCTGGTCTGAGGAACTGCAAGACATGCTCGCGCCCGCCTTCGATCATGCCGTACACCTGGGCGCACCGGTTGTGCTGAGTCTGGATGAATCACAGCGGCACTACCTTGAACGCCGCTACGCCAAAAGTAACGACAAGCTGCGTCGCGATTACCTGCAACCGAACCCTGAAGACCGCCTGAGTGCCGCGATAAAACGCACGGTGAAACGCATCGAGAATCTTTACGGCAATATCGATAAAACGCAACGCGACCTGATCATCGCCAGCATTGAGACTTCGCCCTTCAACCCTGAAGCCCGGCTGGCAGAACGCCAGCACCGCCAACACGTTACACTGACAACGCTGCGACAACTCGCCAACGCGCCCCTCCCGCCCGAACAGGCTACCACTGAACTGCGCAAGCTGGTGGAACACACCTACCGCTCCGACGATCCGGACTATCGGGCGTATCAAATCAAACTGACCGAATATACCTGTGACTTTATCGCGCGCATGCACAACACCACCACCCCGGCCCAGCGCCAGCATGCACACGACAAATTAAAAAGCTGGGAAACCGATTTGCGCGCGTTGATGACGGACAGCCGCCAATATACGGCATCGGAATGACAACCCGCAGCGCACGGATCAGGCGTTTAGTCCCACAGTTTCTCGTCGTATGCGATACACTGATTTTTTGATTATTTGTTTATTTATGTACCGAGGGTTTGCGTGAACAGGCAACAAGCTTAGTCTGTGGAGTGATCCCAAATTTCTCAAAGAAACTTTCCGTACCAACAAAAACTTCTGTATAGATTGCAGTGTGTCGCACACGATCAAGAATCTCGTTCATGAGTTTTGTGCCGATTCCTTGACGACGATAATCGGGATCTACCAATACTTCTGCAATCCAGGTCACGGTAAGATAATCCGTCATAGCACGCGCATAGCCAAGGAGTCGATCGTTTTCATCAAGCGCAATAATGAAAATTGAATGACTTTCCTGTGATACGCCAGGCCGTTCTTCTGTGTAATCTTCTTTCTGACCCCAGCCACTTTTTCCAAAGAGTGCTGCAAATGCACCATGATCAATTTTTTGTGGATTAACCGTTACTTTAATGTTCATAACCATTCTACTTAATTTATATTGCGCATATTCTCTGTTGTGATTCCAATGTGTTTAATTGCAAATACCTGTGGCACAGCATTTAGTGATGCCGCCTGCTGAATGACAGTCATTTGTAACTTCAGCTTGTAAATCCTATTTACCCATGCAATGATTATTTTTATTAAGGAATTAAAAATGGCCAGTGAAACAGGACGTATGAGTGTATCAGTGACACCAGAAAAACAACAAAAATTAGATGCTATTGCAAGCAGTTTGGATCGTTCCCGGAATTAGCTGGTTAATCAGGCTATATAGATCACTATCTGGAAATTTACGATTGGCAGACTGTGGATGTAGACCTCGTTCATCGTCTGCACTCCCTGGTAGGGAACATCGAAGTCGATCTGAATGCGCCCTTATTGGCAGACGATGAATGAGTGGCAACAACCCCACTCCCCTGTTCATTCACGGCTGGAAGATTTTTGCGCACTTCCTGTTCCTCGCACAAGTTAAGTGTTTAGTCCCTCGGTTTGCAGGAATTGCTGCTGTACCGCAGGGTTTGATTCTGTTGCTTTATTACTGATAAATAACCTGGTTATGAAAAACCCAGCCATTGACATGCATTCCCCGCGGATCGTGATGCGTCCAGTGAATGACACCACCTTTATCATTCCATTCGTATTCACCAAAGAATTCGATTCGATCATTGATGGATAAAGTATCGATTCTGGGCGCCAGATCGATATTGTGCGCAATCAACAGGGTTTGCCCTGATTTTAACGCAACGATGAATCGCTGATGACGACTGCCGCTGAGATCGTCCGATAGAATGGCAATCACCGTGCCCGTACCATAAATCTGCACATCGCTTTGACCGTCAGCAAACAATTGCGCCAATAGTGCATCGCTATCCGCTTCTAATTCGATGTAATCACTGATTATGCCTACGCTTGACAATCCGTTGAAAACCTTTCCATAGACATAGACTTCCTCGCCTCTGGTACCGATATAGATATCGGTATCGGGATAGTAGCGCACCAGATAGTCATCCAGGGTGACGGTTTCCGCTCCGGCAGGACTGAAAAATGTGGGATAAGAAACTTCAGCAAAATTAAATAATTTATTGCTGTTAATTAAAAAATTCTCAGCAGAAGAAATCGCTGGAATTACGGTCAGGAACAGTAAGATAATAAATTTCATAGTGATGTTGTCCTCGATTGGTCAATCCGCCACAACAAAAGCAATGCCTTTGAAAGTCGGCACCTGAAAAAACAAAAACTCAGTGCATTCGTAACGGCAGCATTTAATGATTCCTTATGATTTGAATGGCCATAAACGCTTTGTGCGATAATCACCTTCAAAAGAACAAAAGCAAAATATGAAATACCGCTCAAAACATCAACAGACCCCGGGTTGGATTATTGATTATGAATTTCAATGAAGCGATTAATATCCTTGGATTGACGGAAAATGCCTCTTTTCAAGAAATAGATAATGCTTATAAAAAGCTTGCCCAGAAATATCACCCTGATAAAGGCGGTAATGACGCTGACATGATGCTGATCAATGAAGCAAGAATTCTTTTAATAGAACACTTGTCAGCAAAAAGCCTGCCTTTAGTCCAGAAACAACTGGATATCGCTATTCAAAAAATCAACGATATTTCCATAGGGCAAAAAATCTGTGCACGTAAAGCGGAAAGGATTGAGCGTAATATACTGAATTTAAGAACCAATAAACTACGAAAGTGGAAGCGTATCTCTTATATTCTGGCAACGATATCTGCAGCCGCATTATTTATTGATAAGGATTTTCTTGACCTGCTTTTCGGTATTTTACCGGAAGATGACGATCTCGATGAGATTCAGGAATCAATCAGTATGATCTATATCGCTCTGCTCAGTATTGGTGCCGTTGTCGGATTTGCGGCCTGGTGCCTGAGTCAAAAAATAAACAAAATTGAAGAGGATTTAGTCAAGTTCCATGATTGTCTGTTAGATAAATATACTTATGTGGAATTGGTGAAAATAGTTTTTGGCGGTGAATTTCCCAGACAATGGGATTTGAAAATGATGAGCGATGCACTGAATAAGAATGTTTACAAAATAAACACATTAAGCAATATTAATAGCAATCTCGATCTTAAGGTTTTTCACGCGATTCTTAACGCTATCGGAACGGAAAAATTTACACAATTACTGCTTTTAAAAGGGCAGGAATATTCTTTTTTAAGTGTTTTGCATGGCGATAAGAGCAATAACTACGCGAATTATTATACTCTTCAGTAATACATCAATCTGAGTCCGGCACTTAACTGAGAAACTGTCTGGAAATTCCGCATGGAAGCCTTGATTGATCAGTAACCATGCAGGTCATGTTATAGATAGCACCATGTTGTCCAGGCTCGAAACGGCCGAAAAAATTATATGCGCGTTATTCAATTCATCACTTGAATAGAACAAGAGGATTTCAATGCATACAGGCCAGAATTTCAGTTTTAAAGAAGTTGTTGTATGGACAAAGCATGACATCGGTATTTATACCATTGTCGCAACGATTCCCACCGTAGCCTATGAAATCTTTGACTGCCAATGGCTAGCTTTACCGTGGTTACCGATAGCACTTTTGGGAACAGCATTAGCGATCATTATTGGTTTTCAGAATAATGCGACTTATGACCGTTTGTGGGAAGCAAGAAAGATTTATGGCGCTATAGTCAATTCAAGCCGGATATGGGGAATGCTTGTAAAAACATATATCACTGACAAATACACACAGAACCCTTTATCTGCAAGCGAACTTGAAACAGTTCACCGCAGGCTTATTTATCGCCATATTGCATGGCTTACGGCACTACGTCATCAATTGCGTCAACCACGCGAATGGGAAACGATGAATAAAAAATTTAATATCGAACATAAAAGGCTTTTTGTTGTTTCAGAGCATGAGACTAAATTAGAAGATGATATAACGCCTTACTTATCTGCAGCGGATAAAACCTATATTTTAAGTAAGAAGAATCGAGCCATGCATATTATCGATATTCAATCGAAAGAGCTGAAAGCATTATTCAACAAGGGTTTGATAGAAAATTTCAGCCATATCGCATTACAAAAAATCCTGTCTGATCTGTACGAACACCAGGGCAAGTGCGAGCGCATTAAAAATTTCCCCTATCCAAGGCAGTTCTCAACGCTCAATCTCTATTTTGTATGGTTGTTTATCCTGCTGCTGCCTTTTGGAATGTTGCCGGAGTTTGAAAAATTCGGGCATTACTTTGCCTGGTTAACGATTCCTTTTTGTATCATGGTTTCGTGGATATTTCACACCATGGATAAAATAGGTGAATCCAGTGAAAACCCTTTTCAGGGCGGTGCAAATGATGTTCCTGTTACAGCGCTGAGTCGCAGTATTGAAATAGACCTTCGTGAACTGCTTGATGAAACTGATTTACCAGAGCTGATTGAACCCAAGAATAGTATTTTGATGTAGCAGTTTATTCTAAGAACCTGTTCATGATCTCACTGAAGGGCGCATTGCTGCGTTAAAATCGAACTCAAAACGCACACATACTTCAGTATGCTGCGCTTTTTCGTTCAATTTTGCCTTACACTGTGCCCACCCTTGATCGAGATCGTGAACGGCTCTAAGGTATTTTCCATACGCAAATCACACAAATCAATGCGCGCAGCAGCAAGGAATTATTCCCCCGCACTCGAGCCTACTTCTATTGGCTCTATGCGACGTTCATCCCATACAGGAACGCCGAAAACATCATGAATGAAGTAATAGGCCACCGGAACACCCAGCACCATCCCCCACAAACCAAAAGTATGATAAGCCACCAATAAAATGATCAGCACCAGCACCGGATTGAGTTTGAGGTGCTTTCCGTAGATCAAGGGATTCAGCCCATAGGCTTCAATGATGTGAATGATCGTGATCATAACCACCACCGCGATAGCCAAAGTCAGCCCGCCGGTATTCAATGCAACCAGCACCATCGGCGTCGTGGAAATGAACACCCCCAATACAGGGATAAAGCTACAGACGAAAACAATCAGTGACAGCAGCGCCACCGAGGGAATACCCAGGACGATTAACCCGATCAGCGTCAGAAAAGTATTGACGCAGGCGATCATGGCCTGTGCCTGGATTGCGCGGCCAACGACGTAAGCAAAACGAATCACCGGTTGCGCCGTCTCCTGATAAAAACCCCGTAACCGCGAATCATGCAGGCTTTTCATCAGACTACTCAGCCGGACACTGTCGAATAAAATCAGGAAGCTGAATAACAGCGCCAGCAATACCGTGCCTGTCCCCTGATAAAAATAATTAATCAGCTTGGGCAAATGCTCGCCGACTTTCCCGATCTGTTTAGTCACGAGAGAATTCATCAGCAACTCAGCTTCTCTGTCGTAATATTTCTTGAGTTTCTCGCGCGTCACCTCCGGAATGTCATCCGTATCGATGACATGCTCCGGATCAACATCACTGGCAAGCCGGATCCTGCGTTTATACGCGCTCAGATCGTCATCGATAGTTCTGAGCGCATGTTCATCCAATATACTGCGCATATAACCGTGCAGAGAGCGCTCTATACCAGGATATTTGCCGACAACATCGCGCTCCAGTTCGATCAGCTTCAGCTGCACCTCGCTGAAGTTATCCAGAAAGCGATTAGCTTCGCCGATCACGCTCGGCGTAACGTATCGAAAAAAACTTCCCAAGACAATTAGAAAAAAAATATAAACCAGCGTCAATGACATGCGATAGGGCAATTTCAGTTTGCCCCGACTCATACGAACCAGAGGTGTCGCAATAAATGCGAGAACAAACGTCATTAAAATCAGCCCAAAAAAGTCGCGTAGTATCCATAGCAAACCGATCAGAATCAGCCAAATTATGATACGATGGTTTGCTTCGTAAATATTATTTAAACTGAATGACATAAATAGCTTCTTTGAATAATAAGTCTTGTCTAATGTAGTTTGGAATGGATAAGCGACATACAACCGAATATGCAGCCGATTGATTCAATCTCAATCATATCAAAATTGATCAGTAAGTCATTGTCCCAGCATGTCCCGGCACTTAGGTAAAAAATGTAAAAAATCATTCCCGGTCGCTTCTATTCCGAGCTCACTCCGATTTCCACCCTCTATCCTTTTGATCGCATGGCACTATTGATTATCGAACAGAATCCGATTTTAATCTTACGCGATAGCGCAGAACAAAACCGATCACCCTATCTCATGTGCAGATTGTTTACAACAACATCGGTGCCGAATCATGCCTGTATTTCCGCCTGTATTTCCCCGGAACGCATATTCCATGCATAGTAATATGAAAAGTGAATTGTCCACAAACTGATTTTTCAGAAACGCTTGAAAAGACCCATCACAGTAATTGGTATAATGCTGCCTGTTTTTTGATGTCATATTAAACCGAGTCGATGACCTATGTCTAATGAAAATCTTCTTCTGTACCTGATACTCCTCCCTTTCATGGGGAGCATACTGGCCGCGCTGCTGCCGGCAAACGCGCGGAATGCGGAAGCATGGTTATCGGGCGGCGTGACCATCGCGGCATTCATTATCGTGATCTGCCTTTATCCATCGATCGCGGATGGCGGCGTAGCACGCTACGCGATTGCATGGCTGCCGGAACTCGATCTGAACTTTTCGCTCAGGGCCGACGGTTTTGCATGGATGTTCTCGGTCATGATCACCGGTATCGGTTTTCTTGTAGTGCTGTATGCGCGTTATTACATGTCGCCCAAAGATCCGGTACCACGCTTTTTTTCGTTCCTGCTCGCGTTCATGGGCGCGATGCAAGGCATGGTGATTTCGGGCAACATCATTTTGCTCGCAATCTTCTGGGAACTCACCAGCATTTTTTCGTTTCTCCTGATCGGCTACTGGCACCACAATGCCGCCGCACGCGACGGCGCACGCATGGCTTTGATCATCACCGGGATCGGCGGGCTTTGCCTGCTTGTCGGCCTGATGATTCTGGGACATATCGTTGGCAGCTATGAGCTGGATTACATCCTGGCTGCGGGCGATACGATACGCCAGCATTCACTCTATGTCCCCGCGCTCCTGCTCATCCTGGCCGGAGCGCTGACCAAGAGCGCGCAATTTCCGTTTCATTTCTGGCTACCCAATGCCATGTCCGCGCCGACGCCGGTATCCGCTTACCTGCATTCGGCAACCATGGTCAAAGCCGGTGTGTTTCTTCTTGCGCGGCTATGGCCGGTCCTGTCCGGCACCGACGAGTGGTTCTTTATCGTTGGTCTTGCGGGCATGAGCACATTGCTGCTCGGTGCGTTTTTTGCCATTTTCCAGCAGGATCTGAAAGGATTACTGGCGTATTCGACCATCAGCCACCTGGGGTTGATCACGACGCTGCTCAGCCTGGGCAGTCCACTGGCAGCGGTTGCCGCCATTTTCCACATGATCAATCATGCGACCTTCAAGGCATCGTTATTTATGGCCGCCGGTATCATCGATCATGAAGCCGGGACACGCGACATGCGCAAACTCAGCGGCCTTTTCAGCTTCCTGCCGATTACGGCTACGCTGGCGATGGTGGCCAGCGCAGCCATGGCCGGTGTACCGCTGCTCAATGGTTTTCTGTCAAAAGAAATGTTTTTTTCCGAAACACTGGAACAGCATCGCGCATCACTGTTGGACGGCGTGGCGCCTTATGTCGCGACGATTGCAAGCGCATTCGCGGTGACGTATTCCGTGCGTTTTATCCACACGGTTTTCTTCGGCCCCAAACCGGTAAATTTACCGCGCGAACCACACGAACCGCCGCGCTGGATGCGCCTGCCAATAGAGTTTCTGGTACTGGTCTGCCTGATTGTCGGCATCATTCCGGGATTGACCATCGGCCCCTACCTGCATACTGCCGTCATATCGGTACTGGGTGAACACACACCGGAATACAGCCTTTCCGTCTGGCACGGTATCAATACGCCGCTGATTATGAGCGTCGTTGCGCTTGTCTCCGGCCTGCTGTTCTATCGAATGCTGCGCGGATATCTGGCGCAAGGCGCGGATGGCCCGCCGTTAATACGCAATCTCAAGGGAAAACGCATCTTCGAAGCGATTCTGACCACGATCTCCTGGCGTTGGGCGCACTGGATGGAATCACATTTCGGTACACAACGCCTGCAACCTCAACTGCGTCTGATCATCTTCGTCGCACTCGCTGCCGGGTTCTGGCCATTTTACGCCGCCAATATCGATATGCCTTTATCCGTCTTTTCAGACATCGATCCAGTCTTCGCGATCCTCTGGGTCATCGGCATCACCTGCGCACTCGGCGCCGCGTATCAGGCCAAATACCACCGGCTGGCCGCACTGATCCTGATGAGCGGCGCAGGTCTTGTAACCTGCATCACTTTTATCTGGTTTTCCGCACCCGACCTTGCACTCACGCAATTGCTTGTCGAAATCGTGACGACGATCCTCATCCTGCTCGGCCTCCGCTGGCTGCCGAAACGGTATGAAAAAGTCGACAATAACGATGCATTCATCGCACGTATCCGCAGATACCGCGACTTCCTGCTCGCAGTCGCTTGCGGTGGCGGCATGGCGATGGTTGCCTATATCATGATGACCCGCCCTTTACCCGACACCATTTCCGACTATTTCATGGAACAGGCTTATTCGCAAGGCGGCGGCACCAACGTCGTCAACGTCATTCTGGTCGATTTCCGGGGATTCGATACGTTCGGCGAGATTACCGTGCTGGGCATCGTTGCGCTGACCATTTTCGCTTTACTGCGACGCTTCCGCCCCGCGCCCGACAGCATTGAAATACCCGAGCAGCAGCGTATACAGAATGCCTATGACGATGCGAATACAAACCGTGAAGCCGGTGACACAGCGCACGATTATGTGAAAATTCCTTCCATCATCATGCAGTGGATGTTTCCGTTCATCATCGTTCTGGCCGCCTATCTCTTCCTGCGCGGCCATGACTTGCCTGGCGGGGGATTCGCTGCGGGTATCACCATGGCGATCGGCTTCCTGCTCCTCTATATCTCCGGTGGCACACGCTGGATGGAAGCCCGTCTGCATATCCTACCCATGCGCTGGATCGGTTTCGGTCTGATCTTCGCCGTCAGTACCGGCATTGGATCCTGGCTGTTCGGATTTCCCTTTCTCACGTCCCACTTTCACTATCTGGAAGCGCCATTCATCGGAAAAATCCCTATTGCCTCCGCGCTGGTTTTTGATCTTGGGGTATTTACACTCGTTGTCGGGGCTACCGCCCTGATCCTGATCGCGCTTGCCCATCAATCGATCCGCAGCCACCGCTCACGGGCTGCTGAAATCACAAAACAGGAGGAAAATCACTGATGGAACTGGTTTTATCGCTGGGCATTGGTGTATTGGTCGGATCGGGAGTCTGGTTATTGTTCCGTCCGCGCACCTATCAAGTCATCATCGGGCTGGCATTGCTCTCTTATGCTGTCAACCTGTTCATCTTCAGCATGGGACGGTTGACGATCGATGCACCGCCCGTCGTCCAGGCAGGCGCTACAGTTGATCCCGCCGCTTTTGCGGATCCCACGCCGCAAGCACTCGTGCTGACGGCGATCGTTATCGGCTTCGCCACGACGGCGCTCTTTCTGGTCGTTCTGCTGGCCTCCCGTGGCCTGACAGGCACCGATCATGTCGACGGAAAGGAACCTGAACGATGATATTGACGCCGGAACATCTCGTTATCGCACCGATTCTGATTCCGTTTATTACGGGTGCGCTGCTTCTGTTTATCGATGACCGCATGCGTAACCTGAAGGCGGGCGCATCGATTCTGGCGACAGTCGCATTACTTGGCGTATCCCTCGAACTTCTGGATATTTCACACGCCGACGGGGGACGGATTGTGGTTTATCTATTGGGCGACTGGCCACCGCCTTTTGCCATCAATCTGGTTCTCGACCGCCTGTCGGCCATGATGCTCACACTGACTTCGATACTTGCGATCCCCGCGCTGATCTTCTCGCTCGGACGCTGGCACAAAGCCGGTCTGCACTTCCATACCCTGTTCCTGTTGCTGTTCATGGGTTTGAATGGCGCATTCCTTACCGGAGACCTGTTCAATCTCTTTGTCTTTTTCGAAGTCATGCTCGCCGCATCCTACGGCCTGGCGCTGCATGGTTCGGGGCTGCTGCGGGTTCGGGCGGGATTGCATTATATCGCCATCAATCTTACCGCTTCGCTGCTGTTCTTGATCGGTGTCTCCCTGATTTACGGTACTACGGGCACGCTCAACATGGCTGACCTTGCCGTGCGCATCCCGCAGACCGCTGAGGAGAACCGCGTGCTGCTGGAAATCGGCGCAGCCGTTCTCGGCGTGGCCTTTCTCATCAAAGCGGGCATGTGGCCGCTGGGCTTCTGGTTACCGACCACTTATACCTTTGCATCGGCGCCCGTAGCGGCCATATTCGCCATCATGAGCAAGGTCGGTATCTATGTGCTGCTGCGCTTGTCGTTACTTTTTTACGGCGAAGAAGCGGGCGGCGGTTTTGGGTCGCAAATCCTCTTCTATGGCGGGTTGATCACCATCGTTTTCGGTATTATCGGCGTTCTCGCGTCACAGTCGCTGGGTCGACTTGCCGGTTTCTCCGTGCTCGTTTCATCCGGAACGCTGCTGGCAGCCATCGGCCTCACGCAAGCCGATATCACCGCCGGTGCATTGTTCTACTTAGCCAGTTCCACACTGGCGATCAGCGCATTCTTTATGCTCATCGAACTCGTTGAGAAAGAGCAAAATCCGATTACCAGCATTCTGGCCGTGACCATGGAAGCCTTTGGAGAAAGCGACGAGGAGGAGGAAGATGAAGAAATCGTCGGCATCGCCATTCCGGGCGCGATTGCTTTGCTCGGCATCAGCTTTGCCGCGTGCAGCATCCTGCTGGCAGGTCTGCCGCCACTTTCCGGCTTCATCGCCAAATTCGCCATTCTTACGGCCATACTCAACCCCGAGGGGTTCGGACAAGGCGGTACGATTTCACCGGCGGCATGGTGGTTTGTGGCGCTGCTTATCCTTTCCGGTCTTGCCGCGCTGATTGCGCTGGCACGTGCCGGTATCCGCGTCTTCTGGGCGCCGGTAACCGCCTTAGTACCGCGCGTGCTGCTCACCGAAATTGTGCCGGTGGCCCTATTGTTGTTCATGACACTGGGGCTCACTGTCCAGGCAGGACCGGTCATGCGCTTTATGGAAGCCACGGCGGTCAGCCTGCATGAACCGGAGTCCTATATCGAAGCAGTACTGAAAGCGCCGCAAGCCGCGCAATGGCGCATGGAGGCAAAAGAATGAACCGCGTATTTCCTCATCCGCTGCTGATGATCTTCCTGATCATTATGTGGCTGCTACTGACCCATTTTTCACTGGGCCAACTGTTGGTCGGCAGCGCTGTCGCGTTTATCGCCGCACAGGGCATGGCCGCGCTCCAGCCGGACAAACCGCGGCTCAGGCGCTGGAATCTGCTGCTCAAGCTGACCGGCATCGTGCTCTACGATATCGTGCGCTCGAATATTGCTGTCACGAAAATCATCCTTCAGGGCGGCAAACGGGCGCGGAAATCCGGGTTCATGACCATTCCGCTCGACTTACGCGATTCGACAGGTCTCGCTGCACTGGCTGTTATCATAACCAGCACGCCCGGCACAGCCTGGCTGGATTACAATGCTTCACGCGGAACATTGTTACTGCATGTTTTTGATCTTGTCGACGAAACCGTCTGGCTTGATCTGATCAAGAACCGCTATGAATACCTTTTGCGGGAGATATTTGAATGAGTGCTGTTATCCTTCTCTGGGCCATCACTTTCGCGCAGATTGCACTGGCCATCGCCATGGCGCTTGCATTGACACGCATGATCAAAGGGCCGCGCGCGCAGGATCGTGTATTAGGTCTTGATACACTCTACGTGAATTCGATGCTGCTGCTGCTCGTTTTCGGCATACGTACCGGGAATACGCTTTATTTCGAAGCATCACTGATCATCGGCATACTGGGTTTTGTCGCAACGGTGGCGCTTGCCAAATTCCTGATGCGCGGCGAGGTCATCGAATGAGTCACTTTAACGACCTCCCTTTGTGGGCGGCATGCCTCATCGCCGCTTTTCTGTTTATCGGATCAGGGCTGGCGCTCACCGGTTCATTCGGACTACACCGCCTGCGCAGCTTCTACGACCGCATCCATGCACCGACACTGGGCACAAGCTGGGGCACGGCAGCGATCGTACTGGCGTCAATCATCTGTTTCAGTGTGTTGCAGTCACGGCCGGTTTTTCACGAAATCCTCATCGGGATTTTCGTCACGCTGACCACGCCGGTCACCTTGATGCTGCTTGGTCGCGCCGCACTTTATCGTGACCGGGTGGAAAACAACCCCGATGTACCCGCCCTGGATCCCCCTGAAGGCATACTGGATCAATCCGAACAGACCGATCAGCCTGAATCCGCACAGCAGGATACTGAAAAACCCGAATGATGATTGTCCAGGATTCATCTGAACTCCTGTAGCCTGATGAACCCCGATCAAACGCCGCAAGGGTCATGTGCAGTATGAGAATAGTTCGCATTAAGTGTATTCTATAGATGCGCCGCTGATTCGCAATGCAAGTCACGCAGCGGTACAGGTCGTGATAGGCCTGTATCTGATTTTGCACAGCAACCGGCTCTTTACCACGGATGGATGGAGAAACCTTCCGAGTTGGAAACAGGTCAATAAATCATATACATCACCACGGTTCTTTTCGTAATGAACACAATAAAACAGGAGAACATCATGACCTCGAACAATGCGCTTACCTCAGTCCTGATTCTTGCGCTGTTTAGCACCTGGCCCCTCTCTTCAGTGGCGCAGGAAAATGCCATAACGCCGCCTCCCTCCATTCATGTTGAATATACCGACCCCGAAAAATTCAGCGATGTCGGAGACAGCTATTCCGGCAGCAACGAGACAACCCGTGCTACCTACCTCGAGGAACTGCGCAGGCATATCCAACGGCACGCTAGCCGCCTTCTGACCGATGGGCAGAATCTTACCGTCACCATTACCGATGTGGATATGGCCGGCAGCTTTGAACCGTGGCGGCCACTCATGAACGATGTACGGATCGTGCGGGATAGCTATCCGCCCCGGATCGATCTGTACTTCCAGCTCACTGACGCCGATGGCGCCGTCGTAAAGGACGGGAAGCGCGAGCTGCGCGACATGGCCTTCCTGATAACTACGATCATGTACCATAACGATCCCTTGCGCCACGAAAAAACATTGCTCGATGGCTGGCTGGAACGGGAATTTTGAAGCAAATGATCTGCACCGGTTGCAGACCTGGTGATCAGCTTTCCATAGCCTGGACAATGCAGTATGCATGGTCAACATTACAATGAAAAATGGGGATTAAATGTTCACTGAGATCAAATAAAATAATAACAATCAGGAAATCTATTTATGACCGATCAATTATTATCTTCTGATAACGTCATCTGGCATCATGCCACAGTGACGCGCACAAGGCGTGAAGCATTGAACGGTCATCGCGGTACTATTCTCTGGTTTACCGGTTTCTCCGGAACGGGTAAATCCACGCTCGCTCACGCTGTCGAAGAATATTTACATCAGCGCAACTATCGGACATTCGTATTGGATGGCGATAATCTTCGCCACGGCCTTTGTGGCGATCTTAGTTTTACCCCTGAAAACCGGATAGAAAACATACGCCGGGTTGGTCAGGTCGCTAAGCTCTTTCTGGAGGCTGGCATCATTGTATTGACCGCGTTTATATCACCTTATCGTGCTGAACGTGAACACGTACGCAGTTTGGTAGCGCATGGAGATTTCATTGAAATTTATTGTAATAGCCCTATCGAAATCTGTGAATCGCGTGATGCAAAAGGCCTCTACAAAAAAGCCAGAGCTGGGCAGATCAATGAATTTACCGGAATATCATCCCCCTACGAAGCACCCAGTAACCCGGAACTTACCGTCGATACCGGCACCACGGATCTAAATATCTGCGTACAGCAAGTCATCAGCGAATTGAAGCTGCGTAGAATCATTGAAAGAACCTGATTCTTAACCAGCGGCTTCTCCCCCGCTTCAGGATTGTCTTCCACTGACGGCCAAGGTAATCCCCAGCATTCTGGGTTGTGAACGCTTGCGATCATTTTTCGACGTGGCGACAAGCCATAGCATCATTTCTTTCCAGCAGTATTTCATGGATCCGATATCGCTTCCAGTGCGGGTAAATAGGCCTGATATTTCCGCCATCGTCCGACAGAACCGGAATAGATGGGTTGACGTACCTGCCAGCGGCTGGGTGTCTGCACAGCCCGGTCAACCTGATGAAATTTCAAGCACTGCGCATCCCACGGGACATTTAAAAATTCGATCAGCCGCTTTGCCTGCTTCTCCAGATCCGCGATCGTTTCTTCATAGCGTATTTCCAGAATTTTTAACGGCAGGACGGCTTGCCAGTGCGCCATCAGCCGCCGGTACTGAGTCATGAAGCAAGCCAGATCACCCAAATCAGTAGCGTAAGTCTGATCGGGATTAAAATTTTCCATCCAGATCGATAACGCATTGTCGCGCGCACCGCGGGTACAGTGAATAACGCGGGCGTTCGGAAAGAGTAATGCGGCAAAAGCCAGATGGAAAAAGTTGAGAGGCTGTTTGTCGCTGATATGCCGCGGTTCTGTGGAAATTCTGCGCCGGAGCGCTTGCAGATAGTCATTGGCTGACTGATGACCCGTCAGCGCATTCAGTTGCTGAGCCGCCTGCCAGGGCGCATCCTCCGCATTGCGTAACGATTGACTCGCCAATCTGGCTAAATCGGGCAGCTCACCCGCCCCATGCAGCAACGAATGAGCCGATAAAATCTGCTCTGTCAGGGTTGTACCCGAACGTGGTAATCCAACAATAAACACAGGTTGATCCGTTTCGATGCCTATATGGCGCCGTCCGACAAAGAAACCCGCATGATAAGTCTCGATGATGGCAGTGACGCGTGCAGCCAAGGCGGCCCGGTCGAGCGGACCCGCAAGTCTCCGCCTGGCAGCATTGGCGCGACTTCCCGCATAAGCCGCCGCGCGGAAACAACCACGCCGGTCATAGAATTTAGCAAGACCATAGCCGATCAGCGCTTTGGCTTCTTCCGCTTCCTCGGTACGATCGAGTGCCGCTTCCATTTGGGTAATCCAGGCAAGCCCTTCATCATCCTTAACCAGGGATAAATACCGGTTCAGTGCCAGCGTGTGACCCGGCTGCCGTTGCAGCACATTCCGGTAGCAACCTAATGCCGCCTCTGCCTGACCCAGATCTTCCAACGCCTGACCCAGACCCAGCCAGCCGGTGATATCATCCGAATCTATCGTCAGCGAATGGCGAAACAGTGATTCAGCACGTTCTACCTCTCCGCGCTGGTGGATTTCCTGCGCCAAGCGATGATGAGCGCTGACCATCCCGGGATTATAAGCTAGCGCCCGTTCAAAACAAGCAATCGCGTCTTCCAATTGTTCGGCATCCACTAAAAGGTTGCCAAGGCTGAGATAAGTATCGGCGCGTTCCGGATTGATTAATAACGCCTGTTTCAGCGAATCAAACGCGCGTTGCTGTTCGCCGGTCTGCCTGAGCGCAAGACCCAGATTATGCCAGCCATCCGCATAACCGGTATCAAGTTCGATTGATTTTTCAAAACACGCGATCCCCGCGGACACGTCTCCGGATAAAACATGCACCCGCCCGAGATCCGACCACGCACGCGGATCATGCGGCATTAATTCAAGCGCACGCTTTGCACTATGACGTGCTTGATCGTACTCTCCCAGAATCGCATGCACCTGGCTTAAATACCGGTAAGCATCCGGATCATCGGGCATGGTGTGAAGATGATTTTCACACACCTGTTTGGCAGTGGCAGGATTGTTGGCATTCAGCGCCGCTTGAACAGAGGCTAGCAGTGATGATTTGGGCATCTTTGAGCCGCCGGATTCTGATGGAGGGTCAGTCAATGTACGCATCGGGCTTCTCCACGGAATTGCGTCAGTGGCTGAGTCAATCGCTGGCGCATACATTTTCCACGATAACTACCCCAATCAGAAAAATAAACGTACGGAACCTATTGCGGTAAGCGGTGCACCGAAACTGTTACCCCAGCTAATGACACCGGGGTTCTCAATGTACCTCTTGTCCAGCAGATTACGGATATTCAGAGATACATCAAAGCGTTTATGGCCGCGATAAAAGAAAACCGCATCGACGCGTTCATACGCCTGGACATTATACTGGTTTATTCCTAACGTCGTATTGACTTCGCCCTGGAAATACACCCCGCCGCCGAGCCCGAATCCCCGCAGGGGTCCGGACTGAAGCTGATAGGTAGCGAACACCCGGCCGACATAGCTGGGAGCCGCGGGACGTTGTCCGGCAAACTCATTATCTTTGGTGATTCTGGCATCCAGGAAAGCGACATTCGCATTCAGATTCAGACCCGGAATCGGTTCGCCGTTGATGTCCGCCTCCACCCCTTGGTGACGCTGCTCACCCACCGCGATCACAAATCTAAAATCGTTTGGATCACGCGTCGAGACATTCTGACGATACGTGCGGAACACCGATGCCGTCATGCGAAGACGGTCTTCCAGCAGATTCAGCTTGACACCGGTTTCATAATTAATACCGGTCTCGGGTTCCAGCATATTGCCGTCCCGCGTCTGGCCAAACGGTTGCGGCTGGAAGGATTGCTGGACGCCGCCATAGATATTCATCCAAGGCGTCACTGAGAACGTTCCACCGGCCCGTCCGGTCCAGTCGGACTTCGACTGACTACCCTGATCAGCAGAAAGTTTGTCTAGAAAAGTTGAATCAACCCTATCGTGCCGCCCCGCCAGAACGAGTGTCAATCGCTCAATGGGACGAATAACTGTCTGGGCAAAAACACCGATCTGCCTTAACTCCACTTGCCTGGAAAAACCGTCCATCGGTGCCACGAACTGAAAGGCGTTTCGCGGATTGAAGATATTATCGAGGATCGGTGCAGCGTTGCTCGGCAAATAGCCATAACCTCTACTAAAATTCTCAGTCATATTGCGATAGTCGGCACCGGTCAATATTTCATGCTTCTGTCCAAAAAGCGACAGTTCCTTGCTGAGGGTCAGTTCACCCGCATAGGTATCGAATCGGCTTTTTCTGAGCGCACCACTCGTGTAGACATCTCCGCTTGGCGGAACACCGCCATAGGTATATGTATAAATGGTTTTGTCGGAAACCTGAGAGTTAGCATACTTGCCCTTGGCCGACAGCTTGATGTCATGAATAAACTGGTGGTCGTAATGAACTTCGCCATTATAGCCGGTGTACTGAGTCCCTGCGCCGTTGGCTGCGCCACCGCCGAAATTGCGTGTGCGCGGAATATCCAGCATCTTCCCGTCACTCGACAGCGGATAACCCATATATTGAGCGCCATTGAAATGCTGGTACATACCAACCAGCAGCAATTTGCCCGCTCTGTCGAATAAATCGAACTCCACCGACGGCGCCACGGTGTACTGCCGGATTGGGGTATTGTCGACAAAATGGCCGCCCTCCTCCACCGCGAAAACATTCCGGCCACGAACCTTGTGGTTCATCGGCAGCACGCCATTGGCATCAATCACGCCGCGATAGAAGCCGAAGGACCCGGCCTGAAATTCAGTGGTGGCAAAATTGCTGTGCTGCGGTGTTTTGGTAACACGGTTGATGACACCACCGGGAGTGGATGCGCCGCCGACAACCGATGCCGGGCCTTTGACCACTTCATAGCGCTCGATAATCGCCCAATCCGGCGCCCATAAACCATCTATAGGAAGTCCGTTAGATCTCATCCCGTTGAAGCTGCCGGTATTATTATTGACATTGAACCCTCTGATAGAAATACCTTCACCTCTACCAAAAGTAAAACCGCGCGCAACCCCGCTGACGCCTTCGAGAGCGTCCGTCTGTGAACGCGCAAACGTGTCGCGGATCAGGTCGCGTGTGACCACCCCGATCGAGGTCGGCGTTTCGTCGATAGCCATCGTACTGCGCGTACTGGCCGACGAATAATCCGCCTTGTATCCATCCACCACACCTGACTCTCTTTCCCGGTTAGCCGTCGCTGTTACCATTACAACCGGTAATGTGGGTTCAGCCGGGGCCGGCAAGGAATCAGAGGCAGTCAGTTTTCGTAACGAATAGGCGCCATCGCCTTTATCTATCAGCTCAAACCCGGTACCGTGCAACAGTTTATTAAACCCTTCATGGATGGAATAGTCACCCTGCAATCCTTCACTGCGGAAGGTAGTCAGCGGCGTGGGATCGAACGACAAAGGCACACCGGCCGATGCGGCGAACTGCGCCAATACATCTGATAGTGACCCGGATGGAATGGCATAGCTTTTTCTGGCCATACTGTTGCTGACAGGTTCGATTGCGTAAACAGTGTCTGGCAACCACGCTGTTGTCAGTGCGAGACTGATAAGCGCGCCACGTACAGCCAGTGTCGAAGCACTGAGCTGGGAAGGGGGAGTAAAATGCGGGCTATCCGGTAAGGATCGCGGATTGATTACGGGGTTGACCGGGTGGCCTGGCAGACTGGCTCGATCAGATAAATGGATACATTTGAGTACCATGTTGTTCTTTTCCTTTTATCGGTATAGAAATGGACGAAGCCAGCCTTGCTGGCATTGCTTTTATGGGATATACCGGATGAAATGAAAAAAGGTATCACCTGCCGTCAAAATTTTTTGATATCGGCTCCCGGATGGGCAGAAAAGTGCTAGGGAAGTACTATCCAGCGGTTAAACGATCGGCGCTTGCTCAAGATCGTTCAATAGTGACCCAGTATCGGCTGAAATGACGGATGCGCAATGGCATCGTTTTTTCCAATAACTGGAGACTGATATCGATATCCTTGAGCGGGAATGCGCCAGAGACAGGCATATCCGCCACATCGGGGTGACAACGAATGACACCCTGACGGTAGCGGCCCAACTCACGCACAAGATCAGCCAGACGGATATTTCTGGCGGCAAACATGCCTTGCGCCCACAAGGCAGACGTTACATCAGCACGTTGAAACGATTGTGTACCGTCAATCCGATAGTCGATTTGCTCTCCGGCATGCAGCATCAAGGTCTGTGCGTTAACAGGATGAATCTCGACGGCATCCTGGAAGACAATGACCCGTGTGTATTGATCGAAACATCTGATACTGAATCGTGTACCCAGCGCATGAACGGTTCCGTGGGGTGTTTGGACAATAAAGGGACGATAGACAGATGAAGGATCACGCCCTGTCGTAACGAGGATTTCACCAGCGTGTAACCTGAGACGTCGTTCAGTATGATTAAAGATAATATCGACGGCACTGGCTGTATTGAGTACCAGATGCGTGCCGTCAGCCAGTTCGATTGTTTTTTGTTCACCAGTAGCGGTACGCAGGTCGGCTGTCCATTCCTGCCATGGGAGGTGATGCCATGCCAGCCAAGCGGTAGGTGCAGTCATGATTAACAGACCCAGCATCCTGACCATACGCCGGCGATCAGGCTTGTCGAGTCGCTGCAGCGTGCCATGACCGATTTCCGGCGGAATCTGCTTAAATGTGCTCAATACAGACTCGATGCGTTGCCAGGCGGCTGTATGTGCGGCGCTCTGATTGCGCCAATGCTCAAAAGCTAATCGATCTGCTTCGTCAACTTCATTTGATTGAAATTTTATCAACCAATCAGCCGCTTCGCCCAGAATCGATGAATCGATGTGAGAAGAGGGGTCCGTACGCGTCATTGCATGATTCTAATACATTGATATTATAGATCAAACAACGGACAAACAGGCTATAAAGGCCTTGCGCATGTGTCGTTTGACAGTCACCAGGGTGGTCCCGGTACGCTCGGCAATCTCCTGATAAGTCAGATTATCCAATTGAGCAAGCAGGAAAATTTCCCGCGTACGCGTGGGCATGCTGCACAGCATTGCTTCAATACGGCAAAGCGCTTCGAGAATCAAAAAACTGGTCTCAGGCGAAGGCACGTTGGATTCTGGCAGATAGGCAATCGTATCAAGATAAGCCCGTTCGATGTCTTGCCGGCGCCAGTGATCGATAACCAGACCCTTGGCAATATGTGTCAGCAATGCCCGCGGCTCACCATTGAGGTTATATGTCCGCCGGGACACGATTATCCGCATGAAGGTATCATGTGCAAGATCTGCTGCATCGGAAGTATCGCCCAATCTATGGCGTAACCATCTATACAGCCAGCTGTGATGGTTGTTATATAAAGAATGCAACTCATGTTGAAGAGCAAGCTCAGCAGTAGACACACCGTACTCCAGAATAAAATAGCCTATTTTCAGTGAATAAGAATTATTCTCATTCTAACTTGTAATGATTCATTTAAGCAATTCATAAAGCAAATGAAAAATATACGGCAGAAGACATGCACACGATGCGGCTCACATCTAAAACAGATAGGATGAATAACCCATGAGAGTCGATTACAATCAATCAAGCTTTATGAATTGCTATACGATGCACAAAAGTCGCGCCCACTTGCCCGACAGTCACCTTGAGGAATAATAGCGATGGAACAACTGCATGCGGCGCTGACAACAATCAATGCCTTTGTCTGGGGGCCGTTTCTGCTGATCCCGTTGCTGCTGCTCACCGGTCTGTATCTGACCATCCGTCTGCGGGGCCTGCAGTTCCGGATACTCGGGCATGCATTATGGCTCGCTTTCGTCCGCCGCAAAGAGCACAGCGCACTGACCGGCGATGTATCGCACTATCAGGCGCTGACAACAGCCATGGCCGCAACCATCGGTGTCGGCAACATTGCCGGCGTCGCGACAGCGATCGGCATTGGCGGGCCAGGCGCGCTGTTCTGGATGTGGATAACCGGCCTGGTCGGCATGGCAACGAAGTACGCTGAGGGGCTGCTGGGCGTGAAATACCGGCGTACTGACGCCCATGGAGAACAAAGTGGCGGGCCGATGTACTACCTGACTTACGGCATCGGCGGTTTCTGGGGTAATACGCTGGGCACTGCCTTCGCGGTATTCGGCGCCATCGCCGCACTGGGTATCGGCAATATGGTACAAGCCAACACCGCTGCGACACAGCTCCAGTCCACCTGGGGCATATCGCCCATCTGGAGTGGCGCCGTGATGATGATCGCCGCCGCAGTGGTCATCCTCGGTGGCATCAAGCGCATCGCCCGCTTTGCAGCCGGTGCGGTGCCCCTGATGTGCGTCCTCTATATGATCAGCAACCTGGCGGTACTGGCTGTATTCGCCGACCGGCTGCCTGCGGCGATCATGCTGGTGTTCACCGATGCCTTCAGCGGCACCGCGGCCGCCGGCGGCTTTACCGGTGCAGCCGTGATCCTGGCGATTCAGATGGGCGTGGCGCGCGGCATCTTCTCCAACGAGTCTGGCCTCGGCACCGGCGCCATCGCGGCAGCTTCCGCCATCACTGACAAACCGGTACGCCAGGCCATGGTGTCCATGACGCAGACTTTTATCGATACACTGATCATGGTCAACCTCACCGCATTGGCGATTATCGTCACCGATGCCTGGATGCAGGAAGGGCTGGTCGGCGCACCGATGACCGCCTGGGCGCTGGAGCAGGGATTGGGGGGCGGCTGGGGAACGTATACAGTGACCCTCAGTGTGCTGATTTTCTCTTTCACCACCCTCCTTGGCTGGTGTTATTACGGTGAACGCTGCATCGAGCGCCTAGTTGGACGTACGGGCGTCGTACCTTACCGGCTGGTGTTCTCGGCAGCGATTTACCTCGGCGCGGTACTGTCACTGGAACTAGTGTGGACCCTTCTCCGACATCGCCAACGGACTGATGGCACTGCCCAACCTGATCGGCCTGCTGCTCCTGTCGGGCGTTGTAGTCAGGGAAACGCGCGCCTATTTCTCCAACCCTGGCTGGCGTGATGCCGACTAATTTATATTTCTGAATCAAAACTGACTTTATCGGCTTTCTTCTTATCAGCTCTGATTCAGAAATGAAATCACGCCTGTATTTACAGATGGCCAAGGCTGTAGGGCGTAATCCCATCATCCCGACCGGGCGGGTTAAGGTGTGACACAAAAGCCGGATTACGCAAGGCGAGTCTCTACACAGGCTGTGGATTTATGCGCACAATATCATCAATATCCTGCTTCTTTCTGGTGTCTGAAAGCGAGTACATAAACTGAGTTGCTGTTTTCATCAAAGCGATAAAGGACCACATAACCTGAATCCCCAAAAGGAATAATTAACTCCCGCAGTTCAGAAAAATCGTCAAGCGGCCTGCCTATTCTCGGATCAGTTTCCAGAATGGTAAGTTTTTGTTCGATGGTTTGAGCGGCTTTTAATACAGCCTGAGGATTTTTATCCACTAAAAACAAACGGCAGCGTTCCAATCCTGCTATCGCCCCTTCAGTAATCATTACTCGTGGCATGAAGGCGCTTTTGTCTCTTTCTCAGTTCCCCAGGTTTTTAACCAATCACGTACTTCCTGATGGGTAAGATGCCTTCCGGTTTCTTTGTAAGCCGTCCAGGATTCTAAAGCTTCTTGCTTGAAGCTTTCTCTTGCTTCCTCGCGTTCAATATACTCACGTATTGCTTCGCGCATAATCCAGTGTGCAGAGCGATGACGCATATTAGCCAGATTCTGAATTCGATTTTTCAGGTCTTCGTCGAGTTTGATTGATGTTGCCATAAATTAATAATAAATATTAAAAGGTACTACCATTGAATAACTGTAACATAAATATGACTTAGTCGTTTTGAAAACATTTCAAAAAAACCAGCACTACACAATTCGATTAAGCTGTGGTCATTTTTTAAAAATGGTTTTCAAGAACCTATATGTGACAATTTTGCTATTCATTTACGTGCTTTGGTGAGCGTCACCGAGCATTAAGCGAATAAAAACAGCCTATTAAAAACACCTGTTAATCCGCAGGTCTCAGGTTCGAGCCCTGGTCGGGGAGCCAATTGGGTTACACGCAGAACATCATGATGCTGCAAAGAAATGGAGAAATACCTTGGCTAATGATCCTCCGAAACTATCCGAGCGGCTTCGAAGAATCATAGTCCATCGATGTTCGGTAGCAGGATAAGAACGGTACAGGCGTGTCTGTTACCCATTTTCCAGTAATTAGTCCTAAATTGGCTAATCCTTTGGCTTTTCCGGTAGCCGTACAGGAAATAGAAAATCAATCCAATTCCCGCCCAGATCGGAAATACCAGCTTGGCGTCCGTTGGCAGGAACAGAAAGAGTGTGATGCAACCACCTACAGCGAGAGGACCGACCAGCCAGATGACCGGTGTTCTGAAAGGTCTGTGACGATGTTTATCCCTGGCACGCAGCAGCATGACGGTGAGCGCGACAACCATGAAGGCGAACAATGTGCAGGTAGATATTCGCCAGCAACGGACTGAGCACGGCTCCCTGGGGCGTCCCTTTCATCGGTGTCCAGCGCCACGCTTCAGCCAGAATGTCTTGTTCGAGAAATTGCCGGATCAACTTCAGCACGGGGCCGTCGCTGATCGTTGTTTCGATCCGCTTCATCAGCTTCTCATGTGCAATGTTGTCGAAGTAGCCTTGTATGTCAGCATCGACCACCCAGCAGTAGCCTTTTCAACCTTTGGTTCACGTCCCTGAGCGCGTCTTTGCAGCCGCGCCCGGGCCAGAACCCGTAGCTGGCGTCCAGAAAGCGCTGTTCGAAGATCGGTTCGATGACGCTT
>CAYXFV010000006.1:0-53962 GCA_964464365.1 uncultured Nitrosomonas sp.
CAACAGGTTACACCGCTTTCCCCTCTCTTGTCACACACCAGAAATAATCATAGCTCTGGATATTTGATCCCCGATGACAAAAATCAACAGGCTGAGCATGATTCCGTATCCACGCAAAAGCAACATTGAAGTAAGCCGGATCAGGGTATAGAATCCGGTTTAACGGGTGAGCTGTGGAAATTTTCGGAGTCCACAGACTTGCGCGCTTTTTAAGCGCCCCTGAATGGAGGGACGTCCGGCCTCCCACCCGTTACAAAAAAGCAAACCGGTTGTTTCCAATGGGAACGGTTGGGTACATTAGAGTTGTAGGCATGATCCGGTTCGAATCCGGTGCTGGTTTGCTTCCCTATCAAGGCGGATGGTGGGGCCCCCAGCCCGGTTTCCCGGAAACCCCACATATCACTCCGGCATTGCTGCCGTGTTATGGCCGGGAGAATATTACCGTGTCACACCCGCATCAAAAGCTTACTCCGGCTTAACGATTCAAGCAAGAAACACCATTCACGCGGAAGTCGTTCCGCCTTCACATAACACCTATCGCTTGGCACTATAAGGGGGAATTATTTCCCGTTAACGCTGACAAGCCAATATGCCACCTGAATACAGCCATGAGAACCAGGATGTTCTAAACCTGCTGGGCGATGACGCCTTTACACGGCTTTGCATGGTTTTTGGCGGTACGCGACTGTATATCGCCGATAGCGAACGGTCACGGCAAAGGCTGACCGTGATTGTCGGGGAAGCATCAGCGGAAAAGGTCATCTCTCAATACAAAGGCCAGAGCTTGAATTTACCCAGGCTATCCACCCTTGAAATTGAGAAACGCAAGCAGGCAATCATAGCCGATCATCAGAATGGCATGAGCAACAGGGATTTAGCCATGAAGTATGAAATGACCGATCGCCATATCAGAAACATTGTTTCCAGCCACAATAACGAAACTGATTTAACTTGAACCACAAGGAATTAAAGCGATGAATGACGGGTAAATGGTTCCCATAGATGCTATTTACCGCCAAATTTCTCCTCCCGTTATGGTTTGCCATGGATTTTATGGATTGCTATCGCGGGATGGCTTCCATAAAAAGAACCGTCCACAGCCATGTGGGGAAACATGGTTGCCCCCGGTTCTAAATAATATCATGATGTAAATTTTGCGCGTTATTTGGTACTGTTTACACTTCAAGGTGCGTTGCAAATGATTTGTTCCCCATCGGAAATTTAATTCCGTTTTGCTTCCGTAAAAATTCCGGTTTTATCTTCCTGCTTACAATATACATGCAAAAATTTTATGTGATGCAGTCTTGAAATTTACATACATTATCCTTATTATTGTCAGCACTCTTTGATGTCGAGTGCTAATATCTTTTTGTGGATCTATTCCTGAATTTATTGGCATGACTTATCAAAAGAATGACAGATAATTTCATTAGTTTTCAGCGATAAATTTTTAACAGGAGATACAAGTATGAAAATTCGTCCATTGCATGATCGCGTGATTGTCAAACGACTGGAAGAGGAGCGTAAAACAGCTTCCGGTATCGTGATTCCAGACAGTGCCACTGAAAAACCCGATCAGGGAGAAATACTCGCTGTGGGTAAAGGTAAAGTTGCTGACGACGGCAGCATACGCGCATTGGAAGTCAAAGTGGGCGATAAAGTATTGTTCGGCAAGTATTCCGGTCAAACAGTCAAAGTTGACGGCGAAGAGCTTCTGGTGATGCGTGAAGAAGACATTATGGGTGTGATCGAAGGTTAATCCTATTGCATTAACCGAAACAACGAGCTTGCTAAACAATCGTGTAAAGAATTAGGAGAAAGATAATTATGTCAGCAAAAGAAGTGAAATTTGGAGATGTGGCGCGTCATAAAATGATGGACGGCGTGAATGTTCTGGCGGATGCTGTAAAAGTTACGCTGGGTCCAAAAGGCCGCAATGTTGTCCTGGATCGCGCATACGGCGCGCCAACGATCACCAAGGATGGTGTTTCGGTTGCTAAGGAAATCGAATTGAAAGACAAATTCGAGAATATGGGTGCTCAAATGCTGAAGGAAGTATCCAGCAAGACTTCCGATGTTGCCGGTGATGGCACGACGACAGCAACCGTACTGGCGCAATCTATCGTTAAAGAAGGCATGCGTTATGTTGCCGCAGGCATGAATCCGATGGATTTGAAGCGTGGTATCGACAAAGCGGTCACCGTTACCGTCGAAGAACTCAGAAAAATGTCCAAGCCCTGTGCGACCGCAAAGGAAATCGCCCAGGTTGGCAGTATTTCCGCGAATTCCGATACCGAGATCGGGCAAATTATTGCCGATGCGATGGAGAAGGTCGGTAAGGAAGGCGTGATCACGGTTGAAGATGGTTCCGGATTGCAGAATGAGCTGGAAGTTGTTGAAGGCATGCAGTTTGACCGTGGCTATCTGTCCCCCTATTTTGTGAGCAGCGCCGATAAACAGATCGCTTTACTGGATAATCCGTTTATTCTGTTGCATGACAAAAAAATTTCCAACATCCGTGATTTGCTGCCAGTACTTGAGCAAGTCGCAAAATCCGGCAAGCCTTTATTGATTATCGCAGAGGATATTGAAGGTGAAGCTTTGGCGACGCTGGTGGTCAACAATATTCGCGGTATTCTGAAAACCTGTGCGGTTAAAGCGCCTGGTTTCGGCGATCGCCGTAAAGCCATGCTGGAAGATATCGCTATTCTTACCGGCGGCACCGTGGTTGCTGAAGAAATCGGCCTTTCACTTGAGAAAATAACGCTGGATAATCTTGGTCAGGCAAAACGCGTCGAGGTTGGTAAAGAGAATACAACGATTATTGACGGCGCAGGTGACGCTGCAAACATTGAAGGTCGTGTCACACAAATCCGTAAGCAGATCGAAGAAGCAAGCAGTGACTACGATAAGGAAAAACTGCAGGAGCGCGTAGCTAAACTGGCTGGCGGTGTTGCGTTGATTAAAGTGGGTGCTGCGACAGAAGTAGAAATGAAAGAGAAAAAAGCGCGTGTGGAAGATGCGTTGCATGCAACGCGTGCCGCTGTAGAAGAAGGCGTGATTCCGGGTGGCGGTGTTGCTTTTTTGCGTACCGTGCCTGTTGTCAGACAGCTGAAAGGGGATAATCATGACCAGGATGCGGGCATAAAAATTGTACTGCGTGCTTTGGAAGAACCGTTGCGTCAGATTGTGACCAATTGCGGTGATGAGCCTTCTGTCGTTGTCAACAAAGTTATGGAAGGCAGCGGCAATTTTGGTTACAACGCATCGACCGGTGAATATGGTGATCTGGTAGAAAGCGGTGTTCTGGATCCGACCAAAGTGACGCGTTCGGCATTACAAAATGCGGCTTCAGTCGCCAGTCTGATGCTGACGACCGATGCGATGGTTGCCGAGCTGCCTAAAGATGAAGCTGCCGGCGGTGGTATGGGTGGCATGGGCGGTATGGGTGGCATGGGCGGCATGGATATGTAAAAAGCCTGTTCATAACGCCAGTCGCGTAGAACAGCGCCCGATAATCGGGTGTCGTCAGGCAACAACCCTTTTCGGAGGGTTGTTGCTTTTTTTTAGGGTGGAACTTGACGTATCGTCCGGATAATACGCCTGTTTATACGTTTTATTCTTTTTAGTTGTGAATCAATACGTGATACATTCCGATTTATGAATGCCTATAATAATTATTCACCTTCCGAGGATCTGCTTAAAGGTCGCGTGATTCTTGTCACGGGCGCCGGTCAGGGATTGGGGCGGTCGGCGGCGTTGGCCTATGCGAGACACGGCGCCGTAGTTATTCTTCATGGCCGCAAAGTTGTAAAACTGGAAAAGGTTTATGATGAAATCGAAGCACTTGGCAAGGAGCAGGCCGTTATTTACCCGCTGGATCTGGAGAAAGTAACTGAAGAGGATTGTTCCGTACTTGCTTCAGCGATTGCGCAACAACTGGGGCGTTTGGACGGCATATTGCATAATGCCGCATTTCTTTATGGGCCGAGCCCTCTGGAATTACAAACCCTGGATCAATGGCAGAATTTGTTAAAGATTAATCTGATGGCGCCATTTGCAATAACAAAGGCTTGTCTGCCTTTGTTAAAAGCCGCGCCGGATGCCAGTGTTGTGATGACAGCAAGTACCCAGGGCCATAATCCAACCGCTTACTGGGGCGGTTTTTCGATTGCCAAGGCGGGCGTCGAAGCATTGGTCAGGATACAGGCGGATGAATGGCGTAAATTGCCCGGCTTACGTATTAATGGGCTCATACCCGGAATTGTGAATACCCCGCAGCGTGCTAAAACGCATCCCGGTGAAGTAAAGAATACACTGCCTCAGCCCGATGATCTGATGCCAACGTATTTGTTTCTCATGGGGCCGGACAGTAAAAATATCAGCGGCGAGATCGTTGCATGTCAGGCGGCAGCCTAAGTGCTTATAATAGAATAACACGGTATAATCACTCGGTTGTAAATAAAGATGGGTGATATCCCACATCGCGAAAGTGGCGGAATTGGTAGACGCACTAGATTTAGGTTCTAGCGCCGAAAGGTGTGGGGGTTCGAGTCCCCCCTTTCGCACCAGCGAGATTCATGAAGAGAAATCTCGTACATAATCCGGTTAGAATATAAATATACTTTATTCATTTATTTGAAAATATCTGAGTTGTTATTAACGGGACATTAAAATTAATGTGATTTCATTTATCCGTTTTTTTTAATTGTAATTTATTCAGGATAATCAGGAAATTTAATGCAATCAAATGTAGAAAATCTCGGTGCATTGGTGCGTCGTATAGAAATCTCAATTTCTCAGGGCAGGATTCAGAGTGAAGTTGACAAACGTCTGAAGGAATTGGCAAAAAAAACCAAAATGCACGGGTTCCGCCCTGGAAAAGTTCCCTTTAAACTGGTTACGCAAAGATATGGCGCGCAGGTACAGCAGGAGGTTGTCGGAGACGCGTTGCAACATGAATTTTCCGAAGCTGTCAGAAAGCATGATTTGCAGGTTGTGGGTTATCCCAGTTACGAAATTAAGCCGGATAGCGGCGAGAACGACAATAACGACAACTCGGCTGAATTAGTATTCAATGCCAGGTTTGAAGTTTTTCCACAAATCGTCTTGGGTGATCTCGGGCAGGTCAATATAGAAAAACCTGCCACAAAAATCGGCTCCGGCGATGTGGATAAGACCATTGAAATGATACGCAAACAGCATATGCAATATCAGGCGGTTGACCGTGCAGCCACGGAAGGGGATCGCGTTAAAATCGATTATCGCGGCATGCTGGATGGGAAAGATTTCGCCGGGGGGCAGGCAAATGATGTTCTCCTGATTGTGGGCAAAGGTAAGTATATGAAAAGCTTTGAGGATGCGCTCATCGGCATGCATTCTGATGAGGAAAAGCCTTTTGAAGTCACTTTTCCTGACGATTATCACGGAAAGGACGTGGCGGGAAAAACGGTGACTTTTTCAGTTAGGCTGAAATCCGTGGAACTGCCTGTACTTCCGGAAGTTAATAATGATTTTGCCCAATTGCTGGGTATTGCCGACGGCGACGTGAATAAAATGCGTGATGCCATACATCATGATCTTGAACGTGAAGTGGCAAGACAAATCAAAAATAAGCTTAAAACGCAGGTTATGCAATGCCTGGCGGATGTCAATCCTATTGATGTGCCCAATGCTCTGGTCGATCAGGAGGTGGAGCGGTTGATGGAGAGTGCGCGTAAAGATCTGGCCGAGAGAGGTCTGGCATCTGATGAAATGCAGCTGAAACCGGATTTGTTTAAGGAAAAGGCGACGCACCGCATTAAACTGGGACTTATCCTGGCTGAGTTAATGAAAGTGCATCATCTGAAAGCGACGCCAGAGCAGGTACGCAGCATGATTGAAGAAGCTGCGCAGGCGTATGATAATCCGGAGGAAGTCGTCAGGTGGCATTATGCTTCTGCAGAACGGTTGAAGGATGCGGAATCGCTTGCATTGGAAGAAAACGTAGTTCAATGGGTGCTGGGGCAGGTAAATGTGATCGAAAAACCTGTGACTTTTGATGAATTGATGGGGATCGCTTGATATGGTGTTCGAACTTGGTTTGCGCGAGAGCATGGAACCCAGAAATCTGGGGCTGATTCCAATGGTCATTGAAACAAGTGGCCGGGGTGAGCGTGCTTACGACATTTATTCCCGACTGTTAAAGGAACGCGTGATTTTTCTGGTCGGGCCTGTTAATGAAACCAGTGCAAATCTTGTTGTCGCGCAGCTGTTATTTCTGGAATCCGAGAATGCGGAGAAAGATATTCATCTGTACATTAATTCTCCTGGCGGTATGGTTTCAGCCGGGCTTGCTATTTATGACACTATGCAATACATTAAGCCGGATATCAGTACATTATGCATTGGGCAGGCTGCCAGTATGGGGGCATTATTATTGACGGCAGGCGCTAAAGGAAAGCGTTATTGTCTGCCGAATTCACGTGTTATGATTCATCAGCCGCTAGGCGGATTTCAAGGCCAGGCTTCGGATATAGAAATTCATGCCAGGGAAATTCTTTATTTGAAATCAAAGCTTACTGAGATTATGGCGTATCATACGGGGCAACCAGTGTCTGAAGTAGAGAAAGATACCGATCGGGATAATTTTATGAGTGCGGAAGAATCGGTTAAGTATGGCCTGGTTGATACCGTTTTAACGCAACGGAATGTAACAACAGGTAAAGATTAAAGTAGTCGCAAGAAAAAATGTATGTGCCGGGTTGTATTACAATCACATTATGGATATAAAAGGCACTGTTTTTAACTCTAAGTGTCATTGAGCCGGATGTTGCCAGGATAGATTTATGCCAGAAAAAACGAATAGCGAGAAACTGCTTTACTGTTCTTTTTGCGGTAAAAGTCAGCATGAAGTCAGGAAATTGATTGCCGGTCCTTCGGTTTTCATTTGTGATGAATGTATTGAACTTTGTAATGATATTATTCGCGAAGAGATGCAGGGAGACGAGGCGGCCAAACTGGTCAAATCCAGTCTGCCAGTACCGCACGAAATTTGCCAGACGTTAAATCAATATGTTATCGGTCAGGAATCAGCCAAAAAAACTTTGTCTGTCGCGGTTTATAATCACTACAAGCGCCTGAAGAATCTGACAAGAGGATCTGATGGCGATGACATTGAATTAACCAAAAGCAATATTCTGTTGATCGGGCCGACGGGTTCCGGTAAAACATTGCTCGCTCAAACGCTCGCGCGTCTTCTGGATGTGCCTTTTATTATGGCGGATGCCACGGCGCTGACCGAGGCCGGTTATGTCGGTGAAGACGTTGAAAATATCATTCAGAAGTTGCTGCAGAAATGTAATTATGATGCCGAGAAAGCACAGCGCGGTATCGTTTATATCGATGAAATCGATAAGATATCACGCAAATCGGATAATCCATCGATTACGCGCGATGTTTCCGGAGAGGGCGTTCAGCAGGCATTATTGAAACTGATAGAAGGCACCATAGCAATGGTTCCGCCGCAAGGTGGCCGCAAACACCCTAACCAGGAATTTGTTCAGGTTGATACCACTAATATCCTGTTTATTTGTGGTGGTGCGTTTGATGGTCTGGATAAAGTGATTCTTGCCCGCACGGAAAAAGGCGGTATTGGTTTCGGTGCGGATGTCAGGAGTCATAACCGTAAAGATATCAACAAGGTATTGCAAGGTGTTGAGCCGGAAGATCTGGTGAAATTCGGCCTGATTCCCGAATTCGTCGGTCGTTTGCCTGTTGTGGCAACGCTGGATGAATTAAACGAAGAAGCGTTGATCCAGATTTTGACAGAACCCAAGAATGCGCTGGTCAAGCAATACTGGAAAATGTTCAACATGGAAGGCGGTGTAGAATTGGAATTCCGTGAACCTGCGCTCAGAGCCATCGCGAAAAAGGCATTGTCACGTAAAACCGGTGCGCGTGGATTGCGTTCAATTATGGAAGAGATTCTTCTCGATATCATGTACGATTTACCTTCAATGGAAAATGTCTCCAAAGTGGTGATTGACTATAATCTGGCCAACGAGGATATCAAACCCATTTTGATTTACTCGGATCAACAGAAAGTCGCTAAAACCTCCAACTAATACTTGATCATTCAAAACTATCGGTGATTGTTTGTGGTAGTTTTTCTTGCAGATATTCATTGCGCTTGAAAACAGCCCGGGCTTGTTTTATGTGAATGTGCCTGGACTGTTTTTATGAGACAACAGGCGGATTCGGCAGGGGGCTGTAGATCCGACGGCGTGCAATAAAACGGGAAAAACATTTCTATTTTATTGATGAATCGAATTCGTATTCCTGTATATTCATCTTGAGTTTTTGAAGAGCGGCCATACATTATCCTTATTTCCAATTTAAGAGAAACACTGAATAAATATGAACTCTAACGGTGATGATTCCGAACAACTGGTACTGCCGCTACTCCCGCTAAGGGATGTTGTTGTGTTTCCGCATATGGTGATTCCACTATTTGTCGGGCGGCAGAAATCAATTAAAGCACTTGAGCTCGCAATGGAGTCCAACAAGAGCATTATTCTGGTGGCGCAGAAAATAGCATCAAAAGATGAGCCGGCGCCGCATGATATGTACACAGTTTGCAGTATTGCGAATATTCTGCAAATGTTGAAACTTCCAGATGGTACTGTGAAAGTACTCGTTGAAGGTAACGAGCGAGCACACATTCTTGGTTTCATTGATTCAGGCACGCATTTTGATGGAAAGACCGTTCCGATCGCAGAAGAAAAGAGTGAATCTCCAGAAACTGAGGCCATGCGTAGAGCATTGATGACCCAGTTTGATCAGTATGTGAAACTGAATAAAAAAATTCCGCCTGAGATCATTACTTCTCTTGGCGGTATCGACGAGGCCGGTCGTCTGGCCGATACGATAGCAGCTTACCTTCCGCTCAAACTTGAGCAGAAACAGGCAGTCCTTGAAATTTTCGATGTGAAAAAAAGGCTGGAGCATTTGCTGGGTTTGCTGGAGACGGAGCTGGATATTCTTCAGGTCGAAAAGCGTATTCGTGGCAGAGTGAAACGGCAAATGGAAAAAAGCCAGCGCGACTACTATTTGAATGAGCAGGTAAAAGCGATTCAGAAAGAATTGGGCGAAGGTGAAGACGGCGCGGATCTTGAAGAAATAGAGCGAAAAATAAGGTTTGCGCATATGCCGAAAGAAGCGCGTGAGAAAGCAGAAGCCGAGCTCAAGAAGTTGCGATTGATGTCACCCATGTCGGCAGAAGCAACGGTAGTCCGTAATTATATCGATGCGCTGGTCGGTCTGCCCTGGAAGAAGAAAAGCAAGATCAGTAAAGATCTGGCTGCCGCAGAAGCGATTCTGAATGAAGATCATTACGGACTGGAAAAGGTCAAGGAAAGAATTATCGAGTATCTGGCTGTGCAGCAGCGTGTTGACAAAATCAAGGCGCCGATATTGTGCCTGGTCGGGCCGCCCGGTGTCGGTAAGACATCACTTGGACAATCTATTGCGCGTGCGGTGAACAGAAAATTTGTTCGCATGGCTTTGGGCGGTGTCAGAGACGAAGCGGAAATACGCGGGCACCGGAGAACCTATATCGGTTCGATGCCGGGAAAAATCCTGCACAATATGGCAAAAGTCGGGATCAAGAATCCGTTATTTTTGCTGGACGAAGTTGACAAGATGGGTATGGATTTCCGCGGTGATCCTTCTTCAGCTTTGCTGGAAGTGCTTGATCCTGAGCAAAACCATACTTTTGTCGATCACTATATCGAAGTCGAATACGATCTGTCGGATGTGATGTTTGTGGCGACGGCAAATTCGCTGAATATTCCGCCTGCGCTGCTCGATCGTCTGGAAGTGATTCGGTTGTCCGGATACACTGAAGATGAAAAACTCAACATTGCGCTTAAATATCTGTTGCCGAAACAAATAAAGAACCACGGCCTGAAAAAAACCGAGTTGATTTTTTCAGATGCGGCGATGCGCGATATTATTCGTTATTACACGCGGGAATCAGGTGTTCGATCATTGGAGCGCGAGATCTCAAAAGTGTGCAGGAAAGCAGTAAAAATGCTGTTACTGGAACAAAGTAACGAAAAAATTTCTGTAACGGCACGTAATCTTGACAGGTTTCTGGGCGTCCGGCGCTTTTCTTATGGCGTTGCCGAGAAAGATAATCAGATTGGGCAGGTTACAGGATTGGCGTGGACCGAAGTTGGTGGCGAATTGTTGACTATAGAATCTGTTGCATTGCCGGGTAAGGGTAAAACCATTACGACAGGGAAACTCGGGGAAGTCATGCAGGAGTCGATACAGGCCGCATTATCGGTTGTTCGCAGTCGCTCGCATCGCCTGGGTATTGTCGAAGATTTCTATCAAAAGAATGACATACATATACATTTGCCCGAAGGGGCGACACCTAAAGACGGGCCAAGTGCGGGCATTGGCATCTGTGTTGCAATGGTTTCCGTACTGACAGGGATCGCAGTCAGATCCGATGTTGCCATGACAGGTGAAATTACCCTGAGAGGCGAAGTACTGCCTATCGGCGGACTCAAGGAGAAGTTGCTGGCGGCACATCGCGGTGGCATTAAAGTCGTGATTATTCCTGAAAAGAATGTTAAGGATCTCGTTGATATTCCGGAGAATATTAAAGACCAGTTAGTGATCAAGCCAGTAAAATGGATTGATCAGGTTCTGGATATCGCCTTGGAGCATAAGCCGCGCCCCATTTCCCCGGCAATTCTCGCGCCTGCCGCCTTACAAAAAAATGTAAAAGATGAAGTCGTAAGCGGGGATGTCATTAAACATTAGCAAATAAAGGTGATTTTTATTTTTGGTTAACCTGTTTTCTGTATTTTCCCCACTTGGAGAAATAGAAAATATTTCTCCAGTTCAAGAAATAAATTTTCGTTATACATTGGTTTTTAATGGAATAAATATTGAATGATTACTGCAGACGCTATAAGACAGCATATTGAAGCTTCATTACCGTGTGAATTTGTGCGGATTGAGGGGGATGATGGCTATCATTTTCAAGCAATTATTGTAAGTCCTGAATTCAGAGACAAGCGCATGATTCAGCAACATCAACTGGTCTATCAGGCACTGGGCGAGAAAATGAGACTGGAAATTCATGCGTTATCGATGAAAACATATACCCCTGAAGAATGGACTAAAACGTCCTGATTTTGCGAGAGTAGCTCAGGGGAAAATTAATCAACTGCTGAGTTGTGATGATGATTTTCATCATGATGATGGGAATCCTGTTTGTGTTGTGAGCTGTGATCATGACCATGCTTGTGTTCGTGGCCATCGTTGTTTCCATGCGTACTGATGAGGTCGCGATACTGATCAGCCGACATGCCCCCGAGCTGCTGGACGAAAAATGTCATCGCCCATATCGTTTCATCGTCATGTGTCAGCCCCCATGCAGGCATCGCAGTCATTTTCAAGCCATTTTTAATAACCCAGAAATAGGCTTTTGCCTGCGTTTCGATGGCATGCGCGTCGGTTAGTAATTGACGTTGATAAAATACCGGCGCCTGCGGATATAAACCCAAGGCGAGCTCGATGGGTTCATCCCCGGGGGATAGGTGACAAATGGTACACATTGCGTCGTAGTGCGCAGCGCCGATAGTCAGATATTCTGTTTCTTGCATGTTCGGTACTTCCAGTGCATCGGCTCTGGCGGTAATTGAATTGTTGCGCATCCATTCAATCAGTTTTTCCGTAATGAGCCAATGTTTTTCTGTGGCAGCGATGTTGTAGACGCCTGTGCTCATCACATATCCGGCAACAATCGCAGCGATTAACAGAAAACCTGAGATGGTTTGTATGATTGTTTTCATTTTTATGCCCCTGCGAAAAGTGTAGTCTCAAACGATCAAGACAATGGATATGTGCGATGCCTTAATCGTTTGTGTACACCGGTTTCACATTATCTTTTAACTGGATTATTCAAACAGTAAATGCGTTTTTCTTGCAAAAATAGACAACATATCGATTGCGGTAACGCTATGCAATCGTAATTTCCCGGGACAGATAAACATCCTGAATGGCATTAAGCAGCTTGACGCCTTCGGCGAATGGTTTCTGAAACGCTTTGCGTCCGGAAATAAGCCCCATGCCACCCGCGCGCTTATTAATAACAGCGGTACGAATAGCCTGACGTAAATCGTCACTGCCGGATTCTCCACCAGAATTAATCATGCCAATACGTCCCATATAACAATTAGCGACTTGATAACGCACCAGATCAATCGGATAATCGGTGCTCAATTCATCATATACTTTTGCACTTGTTTTGCCAAAATTTAATGCCGTGAATCCACCGTTATTGATGGCCATTTTTTGTTTAATGATATCGGCACCAATCGTTGCTGCCAGATGATTGGCCTGACCGGTCAGGTCGGCGCTGACATGATAATCTTTTTCGGCCGTTGTGAAAGCCGGGTTACGTGTGTAGGCCCATAGAATGGTAACCATTCCGAGATGATGCGCGTGTTCGAATGCTGCGCTGATTTCCTGAATTTGACGGCGCGATTCGGCAGCGCCGAAAAAAACTGTTGCGCCCACAGCGCAGGCACCCATATCGAAAGCTTGATCAACGCTCGCGAATAAAGTCTGATCATGGCGATTCGGATAAGTGAGCAACTCATTATGATTAATCTTGAGAATCATGGGTATTTTGTGCGCGTATTTGCGCGCAACACTACTGAGGACACCCAATGTAGATGCGACACCGTTGCATCCCCCCTCAATGGCCAGCCGCATGATATTTTCAGGATCAAAGAACAGTGGATTCGGCGCAAAAGAGGCGCCGGCAGAATGCTCCACGCCTTGATCTACCGGCAACAAAGATAAATAACCACTGCCAGCCAGTCGGCCATGATTATATAGGGCCTGAAGGTTTCGCAAAACACCCGGTTTGCGATCATTGGCAGCGAATACGCGGTCTACAAAATCCGGCCCGGGTATGTGCAATTGTTCCTTGGGGATACCTTTGCATACATGGTTGAGCAGTGTTTCGCGATCTTCTTCTTTGAGGACTTCAGTAATGCTTGTTGTCATGGTTTTCTCCAAAAGCCTTGTTTAGGAATATCCTTTGTTCAGATACGAATTAATAGGACAATGATTATGCTCTATAATTTTTTAATTTTTCCAGAACACTGTTTTTATCCAGGTGTGAGGCAAACATTTCGATAAAATCAAACACGAAACCCTGCAGATAGCTGTTACGGCTGATACCGATGCGTGTGGTGCTGGGTTCAAACAGATGACTTGCGTCAATGGCTCTGAGTTGTTCATCACGTTCTGGATCAAAAGCCATTTTGGCCAGTATGCCGATACCGAGGCCCAGCTCGACGTATGTCTTAATGACATCGGAATCGATGGCGGTTAATACGACATTAGGCATCAGTCCTTTTCTTTCAAATGCCTGATTGATTTTCGAGCGTCCCGTGAATGCGAAATCATAGGTAATAATGGGGTATCGATTGATCGCCTCCAATGTCAGTTCTTTTTCCTTCAGTAGCGCATGATCCGGTGGCGTCACAATGCAACGATTCCATTGGTAGCACGGTAGCATGACCAGTTCGTGAAAATGTTCTATCGCTTCAGTGGCAATGGCGATATCCGCTTCCCCCGAAGTAACCAGCGATGAGATTTGAGTCGGGCTGCCCTGACGCAAAATGAGTTTTACTTTAGGGTGTAGCGCGGTAAAACGTTTGATTACCTGAGGTAAGGCGTAGCGTGCCTGTGTGTGCGTCGTGGCGATAGTGAATGTGCCACCGGCTTCGTGAGTATAATCCTGCGCAGCTTTCTTCAGGTTATCGGCTTCCTGCAGTATTTTTCGTGCAATTTGAATGATGGTTTGTCCGGGCGGCGTTACCTGCGTCAAGCGTTTGCCGTTGCGGATAAAGACCGATACGCCGAGTTCTTCCTCGAGCAATTGAATTTGCTTACTGATTGCCGGTTGCGAAGTATGGAGTTTTTGAGCGGCTTTGGACAGATTGAATTTCTGGCTTGCCACTTCGCATAGATAGCGTAATTGCTGCAGTTTCATCAATATTAAGAATAATAACTTTATATTATAACGAATTAATATAATATTATTTCAGATTATATATTAAATTTGTTAATATGCGCCCTCTTTAAATAAATCCGCGTTGGAAATCATTTTTTTATGATTTTACGGTGTATTAAGTTTTTTTGTTAAGTTAATGCTTTTAGTCGAGAGCCGTGTCAAAGTTGATCCACTGCTTTTGATTGCGGAAAACCGGCATCAAGCTGATTACAACTGCCGATGAATAGGGCGCGCCAGCAGTTTGCCACGCATTTTTTTAGTGCGCGTATTGGACTAATTTACATTAAAGTTGTATAAAGCCAGCTGTTTTAAAATTGAAAAGATGGTTCGGGTGCGCAGAAAGATCAGCGCGGCAGTTTGACATTCTGAGTAATGTGAGTTGCTTGAGGGGTCCATCGAACACCAAACTGAGGATTAATTTTTATGAGCACAAATGAAGAGAATAAACCGAAACAAGTGACCTGGTTTAACGGATGTGGTGGAAGAGTTGGCATTGTCGTAGGCGAAAAAGGTGATTTTGCCTATATTGGTATGGCGTTAAGACATGATGAAGATGATGATGTCGATCACATCATCAAGTATGGCGCCAAGTTTCCGCTGGATGCGGCAAAATTACTGCCAGTTTCCAAGTATTACAGCAAAACCGAGAATCAAACTTAAATTATAATAATCGGTCTTTACGGGCGATCGCGTTTTTTGAATTGAGGTAAGCGCACACTGCGGATGCGGGAGATTTTAAAATGTATTGTTACGACGAATATGATCAACGAATTATCGATGAACGCGTTGCGCAGTATCGGGATCAAGTACGCAGGCGTTTATCCAACGAATTAACGGAAACGGAATTTCTACCTCTAAGGTTACAGAATGGCCTTTACATGCAGATTCATGGCTACATGTTGCGCATTGCTGTTCCTTATGGGTTGATTTCTTCAAGACAGATGCGCATGTTTGCGCATATCGCGCGTAAATATGACCGCGGTTACGGTCATTTCACAACACGCCAGAATATCCAGTTTAACTGGCTGAAACTCGAGGAAACACCGGACATACTGGCCGATCTGGCATCAGTGCAAATGCATGCGATTCAGACATCAGGTAATTGTGTCCGCAATATTACGTCGGATGAGTTTTTCGGCGTGGCCCACGACGAAATCGTCGATCCGCGTCCGTATGCAGAGATTCTGCGTCAATGGAGTACATTTCATCCTGAATTTGCCTATCTGCCACGTAAATTCAAAATTGCTATCAGTGGTGCAAAGGAAGATCGCGCTGCTATTCTTGCGCATGACATTGGTTTGTCTGTAACAAAGAATGCACAAGGTGAGGTTGGTTTCCGTGTTTTTGTAGGTGGGGGGCTTGGAAGAACACCGATCATCGGCAGCGAGATTTGTGAATTTTTGCCGTGGCCGCATGTGCTGACTTATGTAGAGTCAATTCTGCGGATATACAATCAGTTCGGTCGCCGCGACAATAAGCACAAAGCACGTATCAAGATACTGGTCAAGGCGCTGGGGATCGATGAATTCAAGCGTTTGGTTGAAGAAGACTGGGCTGATCTGAAAGATGGTCCCGGTACGTTAACCCGTGAAGAAGTTGAGCGTATGGCAAGTTTTTTCACGGATCCGGAATATGAAGTATTGGCCGGAAACGATTCCAGTCTCAAGGAATTCATGGCGGATAACCGCAATTTCTCGCACTGGATGAAACATAATGTGAGGCCGCATCGTGTACCCGGGTATGCTATCGTCGTCTTGTCAGTGAAAAAACCGGGCAATACGCCAGGCGATGTGACGCATGAACAGATGGATGCCGTGGCTGATCTGGCGGATCGCTATAGTTTCGGAGAGATGCGGATCACGCATAAGCAGAATCTGGTTTTTGCAGATGTCAAACAAACGGATTTGATAACACTATGGCATGAATTGACCAAGCTGGAACTGGCCTCACCGAATATCGGCATGCTGACGGATATTATCAGTTGCCCTGGCGCTGAATTCTGCACTTTGGCCAATGCGCGCTCCATTCCACTATCCAAATTAATTGCGGAGCGTTTTGAGAGTCTTGATTTTCAGTATGATATTGGCGAAATTACATTGAATATATCCGGATGCATGAATGCCTGCGGGCAGCATCATATCGGCAATATCGGTATAACCGGTGTCGAGAAAAAAAATCACGAAGAGTGGTATCAGATTTCCATCGGCGGTGCGGAAGGCAATGACTGCTCATTAGGTAAGATCCTCGGGCCGTCGCTGATATTCAATCAGGTACCTGAAGCGATTGACCGCATTCTGCAGGTCTACCTGCGTGAACGCGTCGACGAGGGTGAGCGCTTTATTGATGTGGTGCGCAGAATCGGACATTTACCGTTCAAAGACTATGTGTACGCGACGGCTTTTCCCGAGGAAGTGGTTAAGACGGAGGATAAGAATCCGTTACAACCGGCGCAGTATGTCGTTCCATTTTATTCGCCACGGTTCTAACCATGATGATTAGAAATAAAACAATTGTTGAAGATGATTGGCAGGTGCTGCGGTTGCATGATCAAGAGACCGCAGAAACAATCACGGTTCCGGATGGTAAAGTCATTGTGCCGCTCAAAGTCTGGCTCGAGCAGCGCGCTGCTCTGTTGTCGCGTAATGATATCGGCGTCTGGTTTGCCAGCAATGATCGTCCTGAGGACTTAGCGGAAGATGTACACCGGTTTACAGTGATTGCCGTTGATTTTCCTAAATTCTCGGATGGCCGGGGTTATTCGATTGCCTATAATTTGCGGGCCCGTCTGGGGTACTCGGGTGAATTACGTGCCATTGGTGACGTATTGCGTGATCAGCTGTTTTATTTACGGCGCGTCGGCTTTGACGCGTTTGAGCCTCGGCCAGATCGCAACATTAATGATGCACTGAAAGGTTTTGACGATTTTTCAGAAGTTTACCAGACCTCGTTTGATCAGAAGCAGCCGTTATTTCGCCGCATAGTACGGCAGGGGAAAAGTACTGCGGGTTCGCGTAATGAGTGATTTGTCGGCAAGGGTCGAGCAGGTCGTCATGCTGCTGACTGAGACAATCCGTGACTATGCACCGGTTGCCTTTGCCAATAGCCTTGGTGCCGAAGATATGGTCTTGACCGACCTGATCGATAAGCATCAGCTTGCAATTGAAATGTTCAGCCTCGATACCGGACGACTGCCGCAGGAAACCTATGATTTGATGCATACGGTGCGCAATCGTTATAAAACGCCATTACGCATTTATTTCCCGAACGTTAAACAGGTTGAGGAATATGTCGCTGTAAACGGCATCAATGGTTTTTACGAGAGTATTGAGCTGCGTAAAGCCTGCTGCCATGTGCGCAAGGTTGAGCCGCTGCGTCGTGCATTGTTCGGTAAACGTGCCTGGATTACGGGCATGCGGCGTGAACAGACGGCAACGCGCGTGGATATGGAAGTATCGGCCTACGACATCAATAACCGGATGCAGAAAATTAATCCACTGCTCGATTGGAGCAATGATGAAGTATGGGCGTATCTCAGAGCGAATGACGTTCCGTACAACAAGCTGCATGACCGGTTTTATCCGAGCATCGGTTGTGCGCCATGTACGCGCGCAATTACACCGGGTGAAGATATCCGTTCCGGACGCTGGTGGTGGGAATCGCCGGAGGGCAAGGAATGCGGATTACATACCAATAACGTTATTCCAATCAAATAAAAGCAGTTCAGGTTTTGAAGTTATTTTTACTATCAGCAGATTGATGCATTGCTGTTTTTTTGTAAGTAGAGAGAAAAAGTATGAGTAATCGCCCCTTCACCCATCTTGATGCACTGGAAAGTGAGTCCGTTCATATCATGCGAGAAGTCGCGGCGGAATGTACTAATCCGGTGTTATTATTTTCGGGAGGCAAGGATTCAATCGTTTTGTTGCGCCTGGCTGAAAAGGCGTTCCGGCCCGGTCGTTTTCCGTTTCCGTTAATGCATATCGATACCGAGCATAATTTTCCGGAAGTGATTGCATTCCGCGACCGTCGCGTTAAAGAACTCGGTGAGCGTCTGATTGTCCGCAGTCTTGAAGATTCAATCAAAAAAGGCAGAATCGTTCTGCGGTCGGAAACACAAAGTCGTAATCCATTTCAATCGGTCACTTTGCTGGATGCGATTGCTGAATTCAGTTTTGATGCCTGTATTGGTGGCGCGCGCAGAGACGAGGAAAAAGCCCGCGCCAAGGAGCGCATTTTTTCTTTTCGCGATGAATTTGGCCAATGGGATCCGAAAAATCAGCGCCCCGAACTGTGGGATTTATATAATACCCGCACGCATCCTGGCGAGAATATTCGTGTTTTTCCCATCAGTAACTGGACTGAGCTGGATGTCTGGGAATACATTGCGCGCGAGAAACTGGAAGTTCCGGAAATCTATTTCGCCCACGAACGTGAAGTCATCCAGCGGGAGACGGGATTGCTGCCAGTGTCTCACCTGGTGCAGCCTAAAGCGGGCGAGCGGGCCGAAAGAAGGGTGGTACGCTTTCGTACGGTAGGTGATATGAGCTGTACCTGTCCTGTTGCATCGAATGCCGCCACTGTCGAAGACATTATTGCGGAAACGGCGATGACGCGTATCACGGAACGTGGTGCGACACGTATGGACGATCAGACTTCGGAAGCCTCAATGGAATTGCGCAAGAAAGAAGGTTATTTCTGATTTGTTTTTTGTGATTCAGCAGTTGACTGAGAAATCACCGCTTGCGGTCAACTGAGAATCCATTGTTTTTTTAACACAGCACTGTATTCAATAGTGGTGGAATGAATTTCCAGAAGGGATCCAAATGTCAGAAGTCGAAAGAATTCCGTTTGAGCAAGCCGAATTGTTGCGTTTTATCACTGCCGGTAGCGTCGATGATGGAAAAAGTACCTTGATTGGTCGTTTGCTGCATGATTCAAAATCTATTTTTGAAGATCAGCTGAATGCGATTACGCATACGACGCGCAGGCGCGGCATGGAAGGTGTGGATTTGTCGCTGTTGACGGATGGGCTGCAAGCCGAGCGGGAGCAGGGTATTACCATTGATGTTGCCTATCGTTATTTTGCAACACCTAAACGCAAGTTTATTATTGCGGATACGCCCGGGCATGAACAATATACGCGCAACATGGTGACAGGGGCTTCGACGGCCAATCTGGCGATTATTCTTATCGACGCGCGTAAGGGTGTTCTAACGCAATCGCGCCGTCATGCGTATCTAGCCAGCCTGGTTGGCATTCCGCACCTGGTGGTTGCCGTGAACAAAATGGATCTGGTCGATTATTCAAAATCCGTATTTGATGATATCTGCAGGGATTTTTCCGCTTTTGCGGAAAGACTCAACGTGCATCATATCGACTTTATTCCAATGTCGGCGTTGCTTGGCGATATGGTTGTCGAACGCGGCGATAAACTGGACTGGTATAAAGGTACAACGCTGCTGGATCTGCTGGAAAATATTTCGATCAGCCATGATGTCAATTGTGAAGACTTTCGTTTTCCGGTGCAGTGGGTGTGCCGCCCGCAGACAAATGAACTGCACGATTTCAGAGGATACATGGGGCGCATCGAATCCGGTTTCATCCATGTTGGCGATGCCGTAACCGTGTTGCCTTCAGGATTAAACTCGCGTATCAAGGAAATTGTTTTGTACGAAGGTAATATCCATGAAGCGGATGCGCCGCAATCGGTGGCATTGACCATTGAGGATCATCTCGATATCTCGCGTGGCGACATGCTGGTAAAAACCGGGGACATTCCACTGGTCACCAAGGGTTTTGATGCCATGTTATGCTGGTTATCGGAACAACCTCTGGATCCCGCGCGCAAGTATCTGATTAAACACACGACCCGGGTTGTCAAAGCAAGTATTGGCAGGATCGATTATCGCGTCGACGTCAACACCATGAAGTATGAACCGACCGAACAATTGAAGATGAATGATATTGCGCGTGTCGGCATCAAGGTTCAGCAGCCGCTCGTATGTGATGATTATTTACGGAACAGGGCCACGGGCTGCTTTATTGTGATTGATGAAAGTAGCAATAATACCGTTGCAGCCGGCATGATCTGTACGCCGGGAAATTAATTCAGGCGCGCCGTCAGGCACTGGAGAATTGCCGGTTTTTCCACAAATTCGCGATTCTATAATCATTTTATTCTCGTAATATAAATCTTATTTAATCTATGACAACTCTGGATTCTATATTCCTTAATCAATCAACTGGGCGCGTCCCCGATTTCCAATTCAACATGACCGTGTCCGATCTGTATCGACGCGATGGTTTATTCAAGTTGGATCAGGCATTTCTTGATTATTTGAATGAAGGTGATGCATCACTGTGCGAAAAACTGAGAATTGCGCGCGCGCAACCGGATGTTTTGCAACCCAAAGATGAATCGGCATTGCTGATAGAAATCGCCCCGTGGCTGGATGATTTTATTGCGAAGTTGTTTCGTATCGAAAATGAAATCAAAGCATTGTCGGCCAAACATCATGAGCTGGCGCCGCTCTATTTCTGCAAGCGGCAGTTTGTTCAGCGGCGCGCAAAAAGCAAAGTCAGCGCGGATGAGCTGGCTGGGATTGACGGTCTGGATTTAGAAAAAGAACTGGCGGCTGAATTTGGCGCACCCTTTTCAGAACTGGTGTTTGCCACTTATGTCACGCAATGGATGGAAGATGAGGCCGCAAATGAGACGCGTCTGAAGAAAGCGCTGCACTATGCCGCCTGGGCGTTGAGAACGCCTGATGGCCAGGCGCACACGCAGGACGGTATTCTGTTCAAATCACCCACCAAGCTGGATTTTCAGCATTTACTCGTCCTGGAGACCGATGAATCAAAAGGTTTTCCATTACATCGGCTTGGCCATTTGCGGCAGCGTAACGGTTTTGCGTTGACCGATCAGGGCACCGATCTGGTAGGCGCTTTGGATGAAGCAAATTATTGTATCTGGTGCCATGAACAGGGTAAGGATTCCTGCTCAAAAGGTTTGAAAGATAAGCCCAAATCTGCGGATGAACCGGCACCGTTCAAGAAAAGCGAGCTCGGCGCATTGCTGGCCGGGTGCCCGCTTGAAGAACGGATTTCAGAATTCCATAAGCTGAAAACCCAGGGCGTGGCTGTCGGCAGCTTGGCGATGATCGCATTGGATAATCCGATGTGTGCGGGTACCGGCCATCGCATTTGTAATGACTGCATGAAATCCTGCATTTATCAGAAGCAGGATCCGGTTGACATTCCCCAGGCTGAAACGCGCACGCTGAAAGATGTGCTGGCGCTGCCCTGGGGGTATGAAATTTATAGTTTGCTGACACGCTGGAATCCGCTGAACCTGAAACGGCCCGTACCGAAACCGTTGTCGGGTAAGAAAGTGCTCGTCGTGGGTATGGGGCCTGCCGGATACACGCTGGCGCATCATCTGATGAACGAAGGGCATACCGTAGTCGGTATTGACGGGCTTAAGATAGAACCTTTGCCGGAACATCTTTCCGGTGTCGATATGAAAGGCGGGCGCGTACCATTCGAAGCCATTTATGATGCCAATGATCTGGAGGAGAATCTGGATGAACGCATGCCCGGTGGTTTTGGCGGTGTGGCTGAGTATGGCATTACAGTACGCTGGAATAAGAACTTCCTTAAGCTGATCAGATTGTTGCTTGAACGCAGAGACCAGTTTGCACTGTTTGGCGGGGTGCGTTTCGGCGGTACCGTGACCACGGACGACGCGTTTGCGATGGGCTTTGATCATGTTGCACTCGCGGCTGGCGCGGGTAAGCCGACAGTACTGGATTTACCGAACGGTCTGGCGCGCGGCGTGCGCGCCGCTTCTGATTTTCTGATGGCATTGCAGCTGACCGGTGCTGCGCAGCGGGATTCAATCGCCAACATGCAGTTGCGTTTGCCGGTGATCGTGATAGGGGGCGGTTTGACCGCGATCGATACTGCGACCGAGGCGCTGGCGTATTATCCGGTGCAGGTTGAAAAATTCCTGCAGCGCTACGAATTGTTATCGGCTGTTCAAGGGGAAGCAGCGATTCGTGCGATCTGGGATGCGGAGGAAGTTGAAATCGCTAACGTGTTTCTGGAGCATGCGCGTGCAATCCGCGCCGAACGTGCGGCCGCTGAACGCGACGGACGCGAAGCAAATATTCTGTCATTGCTGCAATCCTGGGGTGGAGCGACACTGGCTTATCGTAAACGTTTGGTCGATAGTCCGTCCTATACACTGAATCACGAGGAAGTCGAAAAAGCCCTTGAAGAAGGCATCTGGTTTGCCGAGGGATTAACGCCGAGTCGTGTTGATGTCGATCAATGGGATCATGTGCGATCTGTCCATTTCACCGTGCAAAAGCGTGACGATACGGGAAAATGGAATGCAACCGCAGAAGTGGAGCTACCGGCAAGGGCATTGCTCGTTGCAGCCGGGACGCAACCGAATACGGTGCTGGCAAGAGAAGATGAAAATACGTACAAACTCGATGGCCGTTATTTTGCCGCGTGCGATGAAGAAGGCAAGCCTGTTAAACCTGCCTATGGAAATCCAAAATCGGGTACGGCCTCGGTATTGCTGAGTCATTACAAAGACGTGCAGGACGGTCGTTTCATCAGCTTCTTTGGCGATCTGCATCCCTCGTACTCGGGAAATGTCGTAAAAGCCATGTCCAGCGCCAAGCAGGGATACCCCGTGGTCGATCATGTGCTCGGGAAGATTAAGCCGTTTTCTGAGAAAACAGCGGAACAATTTTTCTCGATATTCAATCAGCAGCTGCGTCCGACAGTACATAAAGTGGAGCGGTTGACGCCGAATATTGTCGAGGTGGTGGTGCATGCGCCTCTGGCTGCGAAACGTTTTCATCCGGGACAGTTTTACCGGTTCCAGAATTATGCATCGCTTGCGCCTGTGGTCAATGATACACGGCTGGCCATGGAAGGCATTGCATTAACCGGTGCATCGGTTGATATTGCGCAGGGATTGGTGTCATTGATCGCGTTGGAAATGGGCGGTTCTGCGGACTTGTGCGCCTTGCTGAAACCGGGCGAGCCGGTCATCCTGATGGGGCCGACAGGTGCGCCTACTGAAATCGAGCCGGGAGAAACGGTGATTCTGGTCGGTGGCGGCCTGGGTAACGCGGTACTGTTTTCCATTGGTGCGGCGGCACGTGCTGCGGGATCCAGAGTGCTTTACTTTGCCGGGTACAAAAAACTGATAGACCGTTATAAAGTGGCGGAGATCGAAGCGGCAGCGGATACGGTTGTCTGGTGCTGCGATGAAGCGCCGGGATTTCAACCGGACAGACCAGGCGATAAACAATTCGTCGGCAATATTGTTGAGGCGATGGCCGCTTATGGCAGTGGTCAGCTGGGTGAGCAGTCTGTTCTGATGACTGAGGCTGACCGTATCATTGCAATCGGTTCCGATCGCATGATGGCTGCGGTGGGCGCGGCGCGGCATAATCGATTGAAGCCGTATCTGAAAGCCGGACATTTTGCGATAGGTTCGATCAATTCGCCGATGCAATGCATGATGAAAGAGATTTGTGCGCAATGCCTGCAACCACATAAAGACCCGCAGACGGGTGAAGTGACTTATGTGTTCTCCTGCTTCAATCAGGACCAACCGCTGGATCAGGTCGATTTTGCCGGATTGGCGTCACGTCTGCGGCAAAACGGTGTACAGGAAAAATTAACTAGCCGCTGGATTACGCGTTGCCTTGAAAGGGGATAATGCAGCTACGCTGTAACCGAGTTTGTTCCTGCAGATACTAAATAACTAAGACGGGCATGTTCCCGTCTTTTTTGGTTTGTATCCGGCTCATTGATTGAAGAAAGTGGAGTTGATGAGCCAAAATATGATTGTTTAACACATCTCTGTAAATAATAACTAATATTCAAATACTTGAAAAACAGGAACGACAATGCTCTGGATAAAATCGCTGCATATTATTTTCATGGTCACCTGGTTTTCCGGATTATTTTACCTGCCGCGTTTGTTTGTTTATCACGCGACGTGTGAGGATGCACCGGGGAAAGAACGTTTCAAAATCATGGAGCGCAAGCTGTTTTATGGCATTATGACGCCGAGCGCGGTGCTGACAGTTGTTTTCGGGGTGTGGTTATGGCTGGGGTACGGCTTTTCGGGGAATTGGCTTCATGCCAAGCTGGCGCTGGTCGCGGTACTCATCATCTATCATTATTACTGCGGTAAATTCATGTCGGCATTCAAACATGATGCTAATCAACACAGCCATGTTTTCTATCGCTTTTTTAATGAATTTCCGGTGCTGATTTTGTTTGCGGTTGTGATTCTGGTGGTTGTTAAACCGGCGTTGTTTTAGTTTTTGAAAAGACTTGGTTCTTTTTGCAGTTTGCAAAAGGCATTCACGGTTGTGAATGCCTTTTTGTTATGTCCGCGGTTGACTTTCAGCGGTGCGTGTCAGAATGAACGTAATGACATCTTGGCAGGTTCCGCTGTGGCGTTATTTTCCTAAACCGCTGCTTCTATTTACTGTCGATCGAGTTACTTTAGGTGCGCGCACGAAATGTGGATTAACATTGCGCCGTTTATCCAGGGCATTGGTCGATGGTTTGCCTTTACGGTATGCCGGGGCGGCGTTACCTTTCTTGATACCATCATTATGCCGACTGCTGGTTTTGCTGCGTGGCTCACGTGGCTCAAGACCGGGAATAATGTGTGAGGCGATGGGGTGGCCCGTATAACGTTCAATACGCTTTAAGTGGATATTGTCTTTGCTGGAAGCAAAAGAAACGGCAATACCGGCGGCGCCTGCACGTCCCGTGCGACCGATGCGGTGTACATAATCTTCGGCGAATTTAGGCAAATCAAAATTGATGACATGCGTGATGTCGGAAATATCGATTCCCCGCGCGGCAACATCGGTTGCCACGAGTATGCGCAGATCGCCCTTTCTGAGTTTTGTCAGCGTCCGGTTACGTTCGCGTTGATTCATATCGCCGTGCAGCGCTGCGGCTGTATGTCCGCATGCATATAAATTGTCTGCAATGATGTCGGCATTACGTTTTGTCGCTGTGAACACAATCGCCTGTTTTAATCCAGTATCACGTAAAACATGATCCAGAAGTTTGTTTTTATGCGAGAGGTCGTCTACATAGTGCAGGCGTTGTTCGATGTGATCGAGTCTTGTCTGGCGGGTCGCTATTTGTATCCGTTTAGGTGCATTGAGCAACTGCGCGGCAACTTTTTCAATCGCGGGATCGAGTGTTGCGGAAAACAAAACGGTCTGCCTGCTTTGCGGCAGGAAGGATACAATCTGTTTAATATCCGCTAAGAATCCCATATCGAGCATTCTATCCGCTTCATCCAGAATGAGCGTTTGCAGGCGGGAAAAATCAATACGTCCGCGGCGGATGTGATCGATCAATCGTCCTGGTGTGGCGACCAGAATATCGACAGGCTGCGATAGCAGCTTGTTTTGTAATGGATAAGGCATGCCGCCGAGAATACTGATAACTTTCGCGCGAGGGATGTATTTACCATATTTTTTGGCTGCATCGGATACTTGATCCGCCAGTTCACGCGTTGGCGTTAAAACCAGGATGCGCGGTCCACGACTGTTTGTCGTGCTGGGTGTGGTTAATTGGTGCAATGCCGGAAGCATAAATGCTGCTGTTTTACCTGTGCCGGTTTGTGCGGACGCAATAATATCGGTACCGGAAAGAAGCTCCGGGATAGCTTGTTGTTGAATCGGTGTAGGGTCGATATAACCGGCTTCGTGAACGGCTTTAATAATTAAAGGATGTAAATTGAGATTTTCAAATGACACGGTGTTTCCTAAACGAGTTTAAAAGAGCTGGATTATCAGCGGATATTACAAAAATAATATGAAAAAAGCTGCCGATTATCGTTTTAAATCACGTTTGTGAAGGATTATGCGCGGTGCCAGTGAGATAATCGAGCGCTATTACAAGAGGAATGCGAGCGCACAAGCGACGTGTAAGCAGTAAAGTCCACAATTATACCATGCTAAAAGGTTTGTTGCAGGATTATTTTTTGTGTTTGGGCTGCGGCATGTTTCAAGAGCGTTTGAATTTATGCGCAAAATTTTTAATCAAATAAGTTTCTGCGCCTTCAGGCCGGCCTTGTAATAACCATAGAGAGATGATGCATGTGATATAGGTTATGGCGCCGACCGGAATTTCTATCAGTATCCGGATAAAGGAGGTCAAGTCGCTCAGTACAGGGTGTAGTTGAATTAAAACCAGAGCCATGCATCCTGTCGCTGACAGCGGTCTGAAAATGGGCGCGAAGTAGTCTTTGATATTGAAGGCTTTAATTTGAAGAATAACGATGCTGATAATGAAGATAGAGCCAAAACATACCGTCAGGACACGAATTGTTGCTATTCCTGCGGCATCTGCCTGAGGAAAAAACAGGAATACCACCGCCAGGAAAAATGCGATCTGTAAGCCGGACAGTAGGGCTAGAAAACGAACCTTCCCGATTGCCAGTAGCGCATAAACACCCGAGTGCGTCAGTGAGAAAATGAGATTGGATATCGCCATAATCTGTATCAAAGGTGCGGTTTCTATCCAGTTAATGCCTAGCAGGATGATGACGGCGTCTTCTGCTGTCAGAACCAGGCCGATACATGCCGGCATGGCGACCAGGGAAAGCACGCCAATTGCTGTTGACAAGCTGCGGGCAAACGATTCGATGTCATCGCGTTTTTGAACAAAGGTTGGAAAAAGGACGCGTCCCAACGGCATGAGCAATTCTGTGGTCGGCATTGCTGAAACATCCTGTGCGACAGAATAAATGCCAAGTGTTTTTTCATCGGAACGGCTGCCAATCAGGAATTTGTCGATCTGCGTATCAAAATAGACAATGATGTTGCGCAAGAGTACCCATTTTGAGAAAGACCATATTTCCGTGGTGCGTGTCAGCGTCAGTTTTGGTCGGTGCGAGTGCATGAAGTAACTCAGAATTACGCCTGCGATGCGACCACTGAGCGAGCCTATAACCATCGCCCAGTAGCTATGCAATATAAAAGCGAAAACCAGTGTTACAGCAAAACCTGTGACGCGTTTGTAGAAAAAGAATTTGAAGTCCTTGCCGAATTCCATATTTTTCTGGAATGTGACGACGCCAATATTTTCAAAACCGGCAATGATTACGCTGAGCGCCATGATCCGCAGTACATCAGTTACGAGGTGATTATCGTAAAAGTTCGCAACAAATGGTGCGCTGATAAAAATGATGAGCCCTGTGAGGCTGGATTGAATGAGTCTTAACGTCCACGCCGTATTGTAGTCTTCAGAATCCGCTTTCTGGTTATGAATCAATGCGGTGCTTACGCCGATGTCGAGCAGGACATCAATCAGCCCGACGACAAGACTCGCCATGACAATAATGCCGAAATCCGCGGGCACAAGCAGCCGGGCCAATATCACCATGCTTACCAGACCAATCAACCGGTCGCACCAACGCATACCGACAACTATGATTGCACCTTCGTGTACGGATTTTACTGACATGATTTACTGGATTTATGAGCGTGATAGCGGTTATTGAAAGGTTTGTATTATTTCGGGGGAATAAAAATGAGCGGGTTCGCTTTTATGTGTTACTCCGATTGCAAAATGCGCGGAAGGATTATTTGCGCATCAGCAATTCAGTGGCGTAAAGCACCGCTGACGCCAGTTGGTTATATGAACGGCATTTTTTCAGCATTGTAACAGTCTTTCGAATTTCTTCGCACGCTGCCTCTGTTTTTCCTAATCTTCTCGCGTAACTTTCAGACTATCGGCTATCTATCTTATTTATTTAGTAATTTCCTGTTGAGAATCCTTGCCCGCCAGGAGGCTATTAAGTCTTTGTCATATATATGGAATTGTTGTTTTTTTCTTGACGGTTTGTTTTTTTTTTATTAAAGTGGATCATAGTGGTAAAAAAGTAGTAAATAGTGGTTGAATGTGGGGCAAATTGAATTTTTCTGTAAAATGAGCGTGCAGCATGTTCCGTGGCATAGCGCAACTGAGTCTGGATATAAAAGGGAGAATCGCGATACCTGCGAGGTACCGTGCCGATCTGGTTGCACAGTGTTCGGGGCATCTGATTGTGACGGCTGATCCTTCGCGGTGTCTGCTGATTTATCCTCAGCCTGTATGGGAGCCGATTGAGCTGAAATTGAGCAGTTTGCCCAGCTTGAAACCCCAGACACGTAAATTGCAGCGGTTGCTGATCGGTAGCGCCAGTGATGTGGAGATGGATAGTGCGGGGCGTATTTTGATTGCGCCGCCTTTGCGAAGTTTTGCAGGGTTATCCAAGGAAGTGGTGCTGGTCGGGCAGGGTGAGAAATTTGAATTGTGGGATGAGCATCAGTGGGACTTGCAGATTGAAGACGCGCTGACTTTTAACGAAGAAGATATGCCGCCGGAATTGGAAGGATTTTCACTATGACCGGATGGGGGATGATTTGTCGGATCACGTTACCGTATTGCTGCATGAAGTCGTGGATGCATTATCGATCAAACCGGATGGTGTTTATGTTGATGGCACATTCGGGCGCGGGGGGCACAGTCGATCGATTCTGTCCCGACTGAGTGAGCGGGGACGCTTGATTGCGTTTGATCGGGATCCTGCGGCCGTTGAGACGGGGAAAGAACTGCTGGCATTGAATAATCAGAATTTCAGTATTCTGCATAGTCGTTTTTCGCAGTTGCAACAAAAATTGTCAGAAATGGGTGTGCAGGCGGTAGATGGCATTACGCTGGACCTGGGTATCTCTTCGCCGCAACTGGAAGCAGAAAGAGGATTTAGTTTTCGCGCCGAAGGTCCGCTCGACATGCGTATGGATACAAGTCAGGGGCAGACAGCGGCGCAGTGGATAGAAACAGTTTCGGAAACAGATTTAGAGAGAGTGATCAGAGATTATGGCGAAGAACGGTATGCTCGGTCGATTGCAAGAGCGGTTGTTATGGCAAGAGCGCGGAAGCCTGTTACTACCACATTACAACTTGCCGAGATTGTTGCAGCGATCGTCCGCGCACGTGAGCGCAAGCGCGAAGGCCAGCAGAATCCGGCGACGCGCACTTTTCAGGCGATACGCATCTTTATCAATCAGGAGCTTGAGGAGCTGTCGCTAGTTTTGCGGCAAAGTGTAGATTTGTTGAGTCCGGGGGGAAGGCTTGTCGTTATCAGTTTTCATTCGCTGGAAGACAGAATAGTCAAACGTTTTATGCGGGCATCCGCAAAAACTGATTTTGTCCCGCGTGGCATTCCGTTGCGCGAGATCGAAAGGCAGCGATTGGGACAGCCGCTGTTAAGAATCATTGGAAAAGCGGTGCGGCCTGGTGAGCAGGAGATTGCGGAAAACAAACGTTCACGAAGCGCTGTCATGAGAGTAGCTGAACGGATTGCTTTAAAGGCATCGAAATGAGAACTGCACATGTTTAAATTTAATCTGTTTCTGACATTGATTCTGGTGGTATGCGCGCTGAGTGTGGTTTTTGCGCAGAATGAAGCACGCAAATTCAATATGGCGCTGGAGAATGAGAAGAAAACAACGCGCAAACTGAATGTCGAATGGAAGAAGCTGCAACTCGAACAGAGTACGTTGATTGCGCGCCGCAAAATTGAACATGAAGCCAGACTTCACCTGGATATGGATATTCCATTGCCCAACCATGTACAGATTATTTCTTCAGCAAAAGTGAATGCGCCGCAGCTGGCGGAGGTGCGTTATGCTGAATAAAATCGACCCGTTAACATCGCAACTGAAATTGAAATCCGGACGTGCGTTGCTGCTGTTCGGGTTTCTGTTGCTGGGGTTGGTGGGTTTGATTGCAAGAGCGGCATTCCTGCAGGGTGTGAATCATGATTTTCTGCAGAAGGAAGGTGCTGCACGGTATAGCAAAGTTGTCGAGATGAGTGCCGATCGCGGCATGATTAAAGACCGAAATGGTGAAATACTGGCGATCAGTGCGCCGGTTACCTCGGTGTATGCGGATCCCAAATTGATCGAGATTACACCGGATCAGCTTGATCAGCTGGCGCGGTTACTGGGTATGAAAAAATCCGAGGTCGAGCAGCGTATCTACCGTAAGGGGCGGTTTGTGTATCTCAAGCGCTGGCTTGTTCCTGAGATTGCTGAGCGCATTGCAGAGCTGAAGATCAAAGGTGTCGCATTTAAAACGGAATTCAAGCGCTATTATCCCGAAGGCGAAGTGGCGGCTCACATGGTCGGCTTTACGGATAACGAAGATCGCGGGCAGGAAGGTATCGAACGCGAATGGAACGCGGAATTGACCGGGGAGATGGGTCGGCGGCGCGTCTTGAAGGACAACAAGGGGCGCATTATTGAAGATGTGGAAAAAATTCGCGCGCCGCGTCAAGGTCAGGATCTTGTGTTGTCGCTGGATAGAAGAATTCAGCATATTGCACATCAGGAGCTGAAACGCGCGGCGATTCTGCATAAGGCGAGCGCAGGCAGCATTGTTGTGCTGGATGCGCAAAGCGGAGAAGTGTTGGCATTGTCCAATTTTCCCGTCTACAACCCGAATTCGGCTATAACCAACGAAATGATTGAGAACCGTATCCTGGTCAATCGTGCGGTGGTTGATATCTATGAGCCGGGCTCAACATTGAAACCGTTTCCGATTGCCGTAGCGATAGAAACCGGTCTGGTAAATCCTGAAACGGTTGTGCAAACGGCGCCGGGTACGTTCAGAGTTGGCCGTTCAACGATTCGTGATGTCAGCAATAAAGGATTGCTGACAGTTGCCGAGGTTTTGCAGGTTTCCAGTAATGTCGGAACGGTTAAGATCGCGTTGTCCATGCCTGCGCAGACATTGTGGGAAATGTATAACAACGTTGGTTTGGGGCAGCAGGTCGGTATCGGTTTTCCCGGGGAAGCCAGTGGCATGTTAAGACCCTACAATCGCTGGCGTACGATTGAGCAGGCTACCATGTCATTTGGTCATGGACTATCGGTGAGTTTATTGCAAATTGCGCGTGCCTACACGATTTTCACGACGAAGGGAGAATTGAAGCCGGTTTCAATATTAAAGCAGGATTTTCCGGTGATGGGGCAGCGTGTGATTTCAAGTAAAACGGCGCTTGCGATCAGTCAAATGCTGGAGATGGCGACGCAGCCGGGCGGAACGGCGCCGCTTGCCCGGGTCAATGGATATCGCGTAGCCGGTAAAACGGGAACGGCGCATAAACTGATCGATGGGAAATATGCCAAGAATCGCTATATTTCCTCATTTGTCGGCTTCGCGCCCGTGTCCAATCCGCGGTTAATCGTAGCAGTAATATTGGATGAGCCTTCTGCCGGAAAATATTTTGGCGGCGCAGTAGCCGCACCGGTATTCAGTCAGGTGATGACAACAGCGTTGAGATTACTGAACGTGCCGCATGATGCGCCTTCGGGTGAAATAGTCGCCGTACCGGTGCTTCTTTCCAGCGGCGGTGATGGATGAGCCAGCTGATGGCAGAGAGAGCCAGTAAAACGTTCGATTGTCATCAACTCGACAAGCTTGGTGTGCCTGTTGAACGGCTGGTGACGGACAGCCGTCAGGTGTCACCCGGAGATACGTTTCTGGCTATTGCGGGATCCAGGATAGATGCGCGTCAGTTAATACCACAGGCTATTTCGGCGGGCGCAAATGCTGTGATATGGGAGTCGGATGGTTTTTCATGGAACCCGTCGTGGCAAGTGCCGTCGCTGGGCATCGCCGGGTTGCAGCGGAAAGCCGGGGTTATTGCCGATTGCGTCTATGGTCATCCATCGAAACAATTGTGTGTTGTCGGATTTACCGGCACCAATGGAAAGACATCCTGCAGTCATTGGTTTGCGCAGGGAATGAATGCGCTGAATAAGAAAACCGCAGTGATGGGAACATTAGGCAGCGGTTTTGCGGGCGAGTGGGAAGCCGCTGTCAATACGACGCCGGATCCTGTTCTGCTGCAAAAGAATTTAGCGAAGTTTCTGCAGAATGACGTCACGCATGTGGCAATGGAAGTATCTTCTCATGGCATTGAACAGGGGCGTCTGAATGGCACGACACTTTCGGTTGCAGTATTAACGAATCTGTCACGCGACCATCTGGATTATCACAAAAGCATGGATGCCTATGCCGAATCGAAAGCACGCTTGTTTTTCTGGCCGGGATTGAAATGCGTGATACTCAATCTGGATGATGTGCTGGGTGTTGAATTGTTTCAGCAATTGGCCCGGAAATCGGTTCAGATTATCGGTTACGGTTTTAGAAGAGACGCGGTGGAAGGCTGTGCCGGGCAGTGCAGCATGGTATATGGCTACAATCTCAAAGTAGATTTGTATGGATTGTCGCTGGAGATTGAATATCAGGGGGTACGCGCAGGACTAAGTGTCGACCTGGTTGGTAAATTCAATGCGGTGAATCTGCTGGCGGTGACTGCGACATTGCTCGCTTGCGGCGTGCCATTTCTCGATGCAATGAATGCATTGCGGCATGTTAAGCCGATTCCGGGGCGCATGGAGAAATTTGGCGGGGGAGCGCACCCTACTGTGATTGTCGATTATGCGCATACACCGGATGCACTGGAAAAAGTGTTGTCAACGCTGCTGGACATGTTGCATGTTGCTGCATTTGATCAAAAGCGTCCTCGAAAAGCCGGACGTCTGTTTTGTGTGGTGGGTTGTGGTGGCGAGCGCGATCAGGGTAAACGTAAACTCATTGGAGAAGCCGCAATGCGCTTTGCGGATGAGGTGATCTTTACCAGTGACAATCCGCGTACTGAAGACCCTCGAAAAATCATCCAGGACATGATTGGAACACAGGACAGTCAAAACCTGCAAATAGAAATTAACCGTGAATTGGCCATTTACCAGGCGATTAGCAGTGCGTCGGTTGGTGATATCGCATTGATCGCCGGTAAAGGACATGAAGCCTACCAGGAAATCAATGGGCAGAAAATTCCATTTGATGATGCGTTGATCGTTCAGCAGATCCTGAACGATCTGTCGGATAAGAAAGGAGAGCGGGCATGATGTGGCTGCAGGAAGCCGCCGAAGTGTTGAATGCCCGCTGGCAGGGTGACAATGTGTTGTTTACCGGGATGAGCACGGATAGCCGTACTGTGTGTCCAGGTGAGCTTTTTGTCGCATTAACTGGAGAAAGATATGATGGGCGCCGCTTTGTGCGCGCCGCGCAGGAGCAGGGCGCAGTCGCGGCCATGGTGGGGCTTGAGGTCGATGATGCGGTTCAGATAACCGATTTTCCGCTGATTCAGGTTAAAGATACCCGCTTAAGTCTGGGGCAACTGGCGGCGCACTGGCGGCGGCGATTCTCCATGCCGCTTGTTGCAATAACCGGCAGCAACGGCAAGACGACGGCGAAAGAGATGCTCGCCTCGATTTTATGTCAGGCTGTTGGTGAAAATATGGCTGCGGAAACGGATCAACCATCGCAGGTACTGGCAACGGTGGGTAATCTTAATAACGACATCGGTATGCCATTGATGTTGTTACGTCTGCGCGAGACACATCGGTATGCCGTGATTGAGATGGGTATGAATCATGCCGGAGAAATTGACTACCTGACCCGTTTGGCGAGACCTGACGTGACGGTAATTACCAATGCCGGTGCTGCGCATATAGCGGGATTGGGGTCAATCGATGCTGTTGCGCAGGCAAAGGGCGAGATTTTTTCCGGACTGGATCAGCAGGGTACTGCGGTGATCAATGCGGATGATGACTATGCACCGCTGTGGCGGACATTAGTCGGGGGAAAAAACATCATTGAATTCAGTTTGACGGCGAATGCGCAAGTGACCGCCGAATTTACGAGTGAAACATATGGCAGCGCAGTTCGATTAAAACTGCCGGACGGTATTCAGGCTGTCAATCTGAAGGTGCCGGGCATTCATAACGTCAGGAATAGTTTAGCGGCGGCTGCGGCAGCCGTGGCCCTCGGGGTGGATGGTAAAACGATAGCAGCAGGATTGGCGCGCTTTAAAGGTGTGAAAGGGCGGCTGCAAATTAAACAGGGGAAAAATCGATCGGTTCTGATCGATGACAGTTATAACGCAAACCCTGAATCGGTGAAGGCGGCTTTAGCCGTTCTGGCCGGTGCGGCAGGCAGAAAGATCATGGTGCTCGGCGATATGGGAGAACTTGGCAAAACTTCAGATGATTTGCATAGAAACATCGGCGCAGCAGCACGGTTGTGCAAACTGGACAGACTGTTGACGCTGGGCGATCTGAGCAGGCATGCAAGCGATGCCTATGGCCGGGGAGCACAGCATTTCAGCACGATGGAAGCATTGCTCGATGATCTGGAAAATACATTGGCAGCTGACGTGACCGTATTGATCAAGGGGTCTCGTTTTATGCGCATGGAGCGGATTATTGATCGGCTGAAAATGTGATGGGCGTGTGATTTTAGACAAAATTGTGAAAGGTGAAAATATAGTGCGGATAGTGAATGTCGGTTTAACGCGGTTAAGAGAAGCGTAATGTTATTAGAGCTATCACAGTGGCTGTCGCAGGATATCCGTGCGTTCAATGTGTTCAGCTACATTACATTGCGCGCCATGCTGGCCGCATTGACAGCGCTGGCAATTTCGTTTTTGATCGGGCCGATCATGATACGCAAGCTGACGTACTACAAAATCGGACAAGCAGTGCGTGATGATGGCCCGCAAACACATCTGGTCAAAGCGGGAACACCAACTATGGGCGGTGCGCTGATTCTGGTGGCGATTGTGCTGACGACGTTGCTGTGGGCTGATCTCAGCAATCGTTATATATGGGTGGTGTTGTTAACGACTTTGGGATTTGGTTTGATTGGATGGGTCGATGATTATCGTAAAGTGGTGCATCGGAATCCTAAAGGGCTTACGGCAAAAAGCAAGTTTTTCTGGCAGTCTGTCGTGGCATTGATAGTGGCATTTTATCTTGCACTGACAGCCGAATTGCCGCAACAGACGGATATGATCGTGCCTTTTTTCAAGGATGTCGCCATTCCGCTGGGTATGGCCGGATTTATCATTCTGACCTATCTGGTGATTGTGGGTAGCAGCAATGCGGTCAATCTGACCGATGGTCTGGACGGGCTTGCGATTATGCCGACGGTTATGGTCGGCGGCGCGCTGGCGATTTTTGCGTATGCCGCGGGTCATGTGGTTTTTGCAAACTATCTGGGCATTCCCTATATTCCGAATGCCGGAGAGCTGGTTGTCTTTTGTGGCGCATTGGCGGGCGCAGGGTTAGCTTTCCTGTGGTTTAACACGTATCCGGCTGAAGTGTTCATGGGGGATGTTGGCGCGTTGTCGTTAGGTGCGGCACTGGGTGTGATTACGGTCATTGTGCGGCAGGAAATCGTGCTGGTGATCATGGGTGGGATTTTTGTAATGGAGGCGCTTTCAGTCATGCTGCAGGTCGCGTCGTATAAATTAACCGGTCGTCGTGTTTTCAGGATGGCGCCATTGCATCATCATTTTGAATTAAAAGGGTGGAAGGAAAATCAAGTGGTTGTGCGATTCTGGATCATTACAATTATTCTGGTTTTAGTTGGTCTGTCGACGTTGAAACTCAGATGAATCTGAAGGGAAAACATGTACTGGTGCTGGGTATGGGTGAAACAGGCGTATCGATTGTGAAATGGCTGGTCCGTCAGGAGGCCGGAATACGGGTGGCTGACAGCCGGACAGCGCCGCCTAATCTCGATGCCGTAATGTCCATGATTCCAGCCGGGCAGATTTTCACCGGGCCATTTGAAAATAAGATGCTTGAAGATATTGATCTGATTGCGATGAGTCCGGGGGTGCCGGTGACCGAGGTGCTTGTTCAACAGGCGATCAGCAGCGGTATTCTCGTGGCAGGTGACATGACGTTGTTTAAGTGGGCGCTTGAACAAAATGACGCAGTGAATGCAAAAGTCGTGGCGATTACCGGCACCAACGGAAAAACAACTGTTACTGCGATGGTCGGTGCAATGATCGAGAAAGTGGGAATTCCTGTGGCAGTGGCCGGAAATATCAGTCCGGCGGTATTGGATGCTTATATGCAATGCCTCGATCACGGCAAAATGCCGCAGACATGGGTGCTGGAAGTGTCCAGCTTTCAATTGGATCTGATCGAATGGCTCAATGCCGATGTGGCAACCGTGCTGAATTTGAGTGAAGACCATATGGATCGCTATCGCAGCATGCAGGACTATATCCAGGCCAAAGCCAGAATCTTCAGGCATAAAATGCCGGCAGCAGGCATGCAGATATTAAACCGGGACGATGCGTTTTCCATGGCCATGCAACAGGCCGGCAGCAAACAAATCACATTCGGATTGAGCGAACCCGCTACTGAAACGGATTTTGGCGTTGTTCATCGGGATGACGGCATCTGGCTGGCAGAGGGTAAAAAACTGCTGATGAAGGCATCAGATTTAAAATTGAAGGGATTGCATAACGTGGCCAATGCATTGGCCGCGCTGGCGATTTGCCGGGCCATGGAAATACCGGCAGCGCCATTGTGCTCAGCGTTATGTGAATTTAAAGGACTGCCGCATCGCATGGAAGTGGTTGCCGTATTCGGCGATGTGACATTTATCGAAGATTCTAAAAGCACCAATGTCGGATCAACGGTTGCTGCGCTACAAGGGTCGCAGGGCGATATTGTGCTGATCGCCGGAGGTGATGGAAAGGGGCAGGATTTCACGTTGTTGCGGCAGGCGATTGCGGCGGGAACACGGGCTATCATGTTGATCGGTCGCGATGCGGGAAAGATTGCTGCCGCCTTGGAGAACTGCGGCGTGCCGATTCAGTTTGCACAAACGATGGAAGACGCGGTGCAGAAAAGTTTTCTGTCAGCGCAGCCCGGCGATAAAGTATTGCTATCCCCGGCTTGTGCGAGCTTTGACATGTTCAGGAATTACGTGCATCGCGCAGAAGTATTCGTGGCCGCAGTGAAGGACGCCGAGTTGAAATTTTTAACGCTTGACCAGAAAAGACATTAGCCGATGATCAATCAGACAGACACTGTAAAAATCGCTAGAATGCCTGATTTTGATCAGGCGCTGGTATGGTCTGTGCTGTTGTTGCTGAGCCTGGGGCTAGTGATGGTTTATTCGGCGTCTATTGCGATAGCCGAAGCGCAGTTTGGCGCGGACCGCTCCTATCATTATCTGCTGCGTCATTTAATATCTCTGGCTATCGGCGGCCTGATCGGACTGGCTGCTTTTCATGTACCGCTGCACATCTGGCAGAAATTGGCATTTTACCTGTTTCTGATCGGCATCATCCTGCTCATGCTGGTGCTCGTTCCCGGAATAGGCCGCGAAATAAACGGTAGTCAGCGCTGGATACCACTTTACCTTTTTAATCTGCAACCATCAGAATTCATGAAGTTTTTTATGATTATCTATACTGCTGATTATGTGGTGCGCAAGGCGGCGGATCTGAACAGTTTTTTTAAAGGCTTTTTGCCCATTCTGGCGATCATCGGCGTCATTGGATTTTTATTGCTGCGGCAACCTGATTTTGGTGCGGCGGCTGTTATTGCTGCTTTGGTCATCGCCATATTGTTTCTGGGCGGTGTCAGCATGAGAATTTTTTTAGTGCTCCTGGGATTAATGGCTGCGGGTGCTTATATGCTCATTAGTGACTCGGTTTATCGTCTGGATCGGATTATTGGTTTTATGGACCCCTGGGCTGATCCACTTGGCAAAGGGTATCAGCTCAGTCATGCGCTGATCGCATTTGGACGTGGTGAATGGCTGGGTGTTGGATTGGGCGGAAGTGTCGAGAAATTATTTTATTTGCCCGAAGCATACACGGATTTTCTGCTGGCGGTGCTGGCCGAAGAACTGGGGTTTGTCGGTGTTACAGCAGTGATCGCGTTGTTTGTGACACTTGTCGTTCGTGCTTTGGTAATCGGTCGCCAGGCAGCGAAACTGGGGTGTCATTTTGCCGCACTGGTGGCGCAAGGTATCGGTCTCTGGATTGGTATGCAGGCACTCATCAATATCGGTGTCAATATGGGCGTATTACCGACTAAAGGCTTGACGTTACCGCTGATGAGTTTTGGCGGCAGCAGTATTACTGCGATTTGTTTTGCACTGGCGATTTTATTGCGGATCGACTGGGAGAACAGACAACGACTGCAGGGTAAAAGCGCATGATGAATAATGTCCCGGTGTGCAGCATAAAGGAATTATATTCATGACGCACACGATATTGATTATGGCTGGTGGAACCGGTGGACATGTTTTTCCAGGTCTGGCGGTTGCTCATGAATTGAAAGCATCCGGCTGGCAAGTAGTATGGCTGGGCACACAGGCGGGCATGGAAAACAAACTGGTGGCGCAGCAGGGCTATCCCCTGGAAACAATCAGTTTTTCGGGATTAAGAGGCAAACGCTTGTTCACATGGTTGACGTTGCCGCTGCGATTGCTGAGAGCGTTTAAACAAAGCCTGGATGTTCTGCGCCGCGTGCAGCCCGATATCGTGCTGGGTATGGGCGGTTATCCGGCTTTTCCTGGCGGTATGATGGCGGTTTTACTGAATAAACCTTTATTGATTCATGAACAGAATTCAGTGCTGGGTTTAACCAACAGGATTCTGGCGAGAATGGCTGACAAAGTGATTCTCGGTTTTCCTGCCGGGATCAAGGCGGATGCCGACAAAGTTGTTATCGCGGGAAATCCCGTGCGGCAGGAAATAGCAACGCTGGAAGCACCGGAAAGGCGTTTTGCAGGACGCACCGGGCCGCTGCGATTGCTGGTTGTGGGCGGTAGCCAGGGGGCGCAGATTTTAAATACCGTCGTGCCGCAGGCTTTGCAAAAGATTCCACAGGACAGGCGTCCCGTGGTTGTGCATCAGGCGGGTGAAAAGAATCTTGATGCGATCCGCAGGAATTATCAGGCGCTGGGCGTAACCGCGCAATGGGTGGCGTTTATCGATGACATGGCCGAACAGTACGCGGCATGCGATCTGGTTTTGTGTCGTGCGGGTGCTTTGACGGTTGCGGAGCTGGCGGCTGCCGGTGTGGCAAGTATATTGGTGCCTTATCCGCATGCGGTAGACGATCATCAAACCGGGAATGCACGCTTCTTAAGCGACCATCAGGCTGCGGTTCTGCTGCCGCAGGCTGATCTGGATCCTGATCGTCTGGCGGCATTGTTAAACAGTTTGACACGGGAGAAGTTGCTGGTGATGGCGAATGCGGCGCGCAGGAGGGCGATGCCTGATGCAGCGCAAAAGGTGATGCAGATATGCATGCAATTATGTGGTGATACGGGAGGAGCGTGATATGCGGCATAAAGTCAAACATATCCATTTTGTCGGGATTTGCGGTTCCGGTATGAGCGGTATCGCCGAAGTCATGTTTAACCTGAGGTACAAAATTACCGGCTCGGATTTATCCGATAATGCCGTGGCACGGCGTCTGAGAAATCTGGGAATCACAGTTTATACCGGTCATGCCAGCGAGCAGATTGCCGGTGCCGATGTTGTGGTCACTTCGACAGCGGTCAGAGCGGATAATCCTGAAGTAACTGCTGCGCACGAGAAAAAAATTCCTGTTGTGCCGCGTGCTTTAATGTTGGCCGAGTTGCTGCGTCTGCGCCGGGGCATTGCCATCGCCGGTACGCATGGGAAAACAACGACAACCAGTCTTATTGCCAGCATATTGGCGGAAGCGGATATGGATCCGACTTTTGTGATCGGTGGCCGTCTGGAAGCGGCAGGTTGTCATGCCAAACTTGGCAGCGGTGAATTCATTGTTGTTGAAGCGGATGAATCGGATGCATCGTTTCTTTATCTGCAACCTGTTCTGACGGTCGTGACCAATGTCGATGCGGATCATATGCAGACTTATGGCAATGATTTCAACCGTTTGAAACAGACGTTTGTCGAATTTGTGCAGCATTTGCCTTTTTACGGCATGGCGGTGCTTTGTATTGACGATGCGAATGTGCGCGCATTGCTGCCGGAAATAACGAAACCGATCACGACATACGGGTTTTCCGAAGAGGCGCAGGTGCGTGCCGTGGACATCCGGCATGATTATGGTCGGATGCATTTTACCGCCATTGTCGGTGTCAACGGTTCCAGTCGCAGGCTGCCCATTGTTCTGAATCTGCCCGGCATGCACAATGTACAGAATGCGCTGGCGGCCATTGCCGTCGCTAACGAAATAGGCGCATCCGATGAGGCAATTGTCAGGGCATTGGCGGAATTTAAGGGCGTTGGGCGGCGTTTTCAGCACTATGGCACGATTCGATTGGCCGATCAGCGTAACTTTACGCTGGTTGACGATTACGGTCATCATCCGGCAGAGCTGGCTGCGACGCTGAGCGCAGCGCGCGGCGCATTTCCGGGGCGGCGTGTTGTTCTGGCTTTTCAGCCGCACCGCTACACACGAACCCGGGATTTGTTTGAAGATTTTACTAAAGTGCTTTCACAGGCGGATGCATTGCTGTTGACCGAGGTTTATCCGGCGGGTGAAGAACCGATTGTGGCCGCCGACAGCAAGTCACTGGCGAGAGCCGTGCGCGTGCAGGGACGAGTGGAGCCTATTTACGCCCAGACTGTCGATGATTTGATTGCTGCAATTCTGGATGTGGTCGACGACGGTGATGTGGTGCTGGTTATGGGGGCGGGATCGATATCCAGAGTCGCGCCGAAAGTTTTTCAAAAGCAGCAGGAATTAAGGATTATCAATGAGTAATCCGATTGAAAATCCCTTCGTGGGCGGGACATGATGCGTGCGGAATTGAACATCGATCAATGGAATGCTGATGCCTTCAAGGGTTGTTTATCCGGTGAAATGGCTATGGATGCGCTACGCGGCGAAATGCGTTTGAATGAACCCATGTACAAACATACGTCGTGGCGTGCGGGTGGTGCGGCGCAACGTTATTATATTCCGGCTGATCTGGAGGACCTGAGTCACTTTTTGCAGAACCTGCCCGTTGATGAATCGGTTTATGTGATCGGACTGGGCAGCAACCTGCTGGTCAGGGATGGCGGCATCGCCGGTACTGTCGTCGCATTACATGCGCGGTTGAATGAATTGGAACTGGTTTGCCGGGATCGCTCAGGAGGGACGATTTTTGCAGGTGCTGGTGTGGCCTGCGCTAAAGTCGCGCGTTTTGCTGCCCTGCATCAGTTAACCGGTGTCGAGTTTTTGGCGGGGATTCCGGGGACGGTCGGCGGTGCGCTGGCCATGAATGCTGGTTGTTACGGCGCAGAAACCTGGGAACAGGTGGAACAGGTCAAGGTGATTGACCGGGAAGGCAGTATTCAGTTTCGTAAACCTGCTGCGTATGACATCGGATACCGCAGCGTGCGGCGCACTGGTGTCATTGGTACTACGGGTATGCCTGCTGCAACGATGCAGGAAGAATGGTTCGCCGGTGGTTTTTTCCGTCTGGAAAATGGCGATGAAACGGTTTCGAGACAGAAGATCAAACAATTATTAACGATGCGCGTAGAAAGTCAGCCGTTGAACAAACCGAATGCCGGTTCGGTGTTCAGAAACCCGTCGGGAGATTATGCGGCGCGCCTGATCGAGTCCTGCGGACTTAAAGGCACCGTCGTCGGTGGCGCAATGGTATCACCCAAACATGCTAATTTTATTGTCAATACAGGTCATGCCAGCGCGTCGGATATCGAGGCGCTGATCACCACGGTACAGGCGCATGTAGCCCGTGAAATGGGAATTACACTGAAACCGGAAGTGCGCATTATCGGCGCAGCGAAAGATCACAGGAGATTGCCGTGAACAGACGCCATTTTGGAAAAGTGGCCGTATTACTGGGCGGGCGTTCTGCCGAACGGGAAGTTTCCCTGCAAAGCGGTCAGGCTGTTCTGGCCGCGCTGCAACGCAATAATGTCGATGCGCATCCGTTTGATCCCGCTGAAAGACCTTTGTCTGCGCTATTGGATGAAAACTTCGATCGTGTGCATATCGCACTGCATGGCCGATTTGGAGAAGACGGTACTGTTCAGGGCGCACTCGAACTCATGGGAATCCCTTATACCGGCAGTGGCGTCATGGCCAGCGCATTGGCGATGGATAAATGGCGCACCAAATTATTATGGCAGGCGGTTGGCCTTAGCGTGCCGCGCTGCGTGCTGCTTACCCGGCACAGCGACTTTGAACAGGTTGCGCAAACGCTGGGATTGCCGCTGATTGTTAAACCTGCACGCGAAGGATCAACCATTGGCCTGAGTAAAATTTACCGGGCGCAGGATCTTGAGCAGGCTTACCGGCAAGCGGCGGAACATGATGATTTGGTGTTGGCTGAAGAATTCATTGAAGGCATCGAATTAACTGCGGCAATACTGGGCGATAAACCGTTGCCGCTGGTGAAAATCGAGGTTTCCGGAGATCTCTATGATTATCAGGCGAAATACCTGTCCGATGAGACCCGCTATTACTGTCCCAGCGGTTTGCCTGAAGAACAGGAACGCGCAATTCAGGAACAGGCGCTGCTGGCCCACCAGGTGTTAGGATGCGAAGGTTGGGCGAGAATTGATGTGATTTTAAGCCAGACGACGGGCGGTTTTTATTTTCTGGAAGCCAATACATCGCCAGGTATGACAAGCCACAGTCTTGTTCCGATGGCTGCCAGGGTTGTCGGAATGGAATTTGATGAACTGGTGTTGAATATTTTGAGTTTGTCGCATGTGGGATAACCATCGATTGCTGAATTTTGTATCGAATATGCTGCTGCTGCTGACAGCGGCGGCAGTGGTGCATAAATTTTCACAGCATTTTGATTTATCACAGTTTATTAAGATAAAGGAAATCCGTGTTCAGAGCATGTATGCGGAGCGGGTGGAATTAAAGTATATTACGCGCGAGCAGGTTGAACGGGTTGTGAAAAGCGAAGTGCAGGGCAGTTTTTTGTCGGTTGATCTGGTTGCCGTGCGTGATGCATTTATGGAAATGCCGTGGGTGCGCGATGCCAGAGTCGAGCGGGTCTGGCCGCTGGGTCTGAAGGTAAAGCTGGAAGAGCATCAGGTTATTGCGCATTGGGGTAGTCATGCGCTGGTGAATACCTACGGAGAAGTTTTTCGTGTAGTACTGGATGAGAAATTTCCTGTTTTTACAGGGCCGATGGAAGCAAATTCGGCAGAGGTAACCGAGAAATATCACCTGTTCAGTCAGATTCTGGTGCCATTGCAGCAATCGGTCGCAAGGATTAATTTATCTTCCCGGCATGCATGGCGGATACAACTGGAAACCGGGACTATTCTTGAGTTAGGGCGCATAGAAATGGAAGAGCGGTTGAAGCGTTATGTATCCGTGTATAACCACAGTATTGCCCATTTGAATCAAGGGGCGCCGCTGGCTTATGTGGATTTGCGTTATCCGAATGGATTCGCAGTGAATGTGTCGGATGTTCAGAAGCCATTGAAAAATAAGAGTGGAACAAAAAAGGAAACGTAGGATCAGGGAGATATGGCTAGATGAGTAAGGCTAGAGAAAATAGAAATCTGATTGTCGGACTTGATATCGGCACGTCGAAAATAGTGGCTATAGTTGCCGAAATACTGCCCGAGGGCGGTTTTGAAATTGTCGGACTCGGTACGCATCCATCCCGTGGATTGAAAAAGGGTGTCGTGGCCAATATTGAAACAACGGTTAATGCGATTCAACGCGCACTGGAAGAAGCTGAGTTAATGGCGGATTGCAAGATTAATGAAGTTTTTACCGGGATAGCCGGCAGTCATATCAAAGGCATCAATTCAGACGGTATGGTGCCTATTAAGGACAGAGAGGTTACCGAAGAGGATGTCGAACGTGTAATGGAAGCGGCCAAAGCGGTCAATATCCCGGCTGATCAGCAGATTTTGCATATTCTGAACCAGGAATTCATTATCGATGGACAGGAAGATGTGCGCGAACCGGTCGGCATGAGTGGTATCCGGCTCGAAGTAAAGGTACATATCGTAACCGGTGCGGTTTCTTCTGCTCAGAATATTGTCAAGTGTGTTCACCGTTGCGGTCTGGAGGTGCGTGATTTGATTCTGCAGCCGCTGGCTTCCGCAATGGCGGTGCTGACCGACGATGAAAAGGATCTTGGCGTGTGTCTGGTCGATATCGGCGGAGGTACTACCGATATCGCGGTATTTACCAACGGCGCCATTCGTCATACCGCAGTGATACCCATAGCGGGTGATCAGGTGACCAACGATATTGCCATGGCATTGCGGACACCGACCAAGAATGCGGAAGATCTCAAGTGCCGTTACGGTTTTGCGTTGCGCAGTCTGGCGGATACCAATGAAATGATTGAGGTTCCCGATGTCGGTAATCGCGGATCCCGCCAGCTTTCGGTGCAAACACTGGCGGAAGTGATCGAGCCGCGGGCTGAAGAGTTGTACACCATGGTGCAGGCCGAATTGCGGCGCAGCGGCTACGAAGAACTGCTTTCTTCGGGCATCGTGATAACGGGCGGTAGCGCTTCACTGCGGGGCATGGTGGAGCTTGGTGAGGAAATTTTTCACATGCCTGTTCGGCTGGGTATGTGCAATTACAAGGGAAATTTGCAGGAAGTGGTTCATACGCCGCGTTATTCGACCGGTGTAGGGTTGATTATGGCCGGTATTGCGCATATGAAACATCAGCATTACATGCGATTGCAGGGAAGTTCTGCGAAGCAGATTTTTGCCAGAATGCGGAACTGGTTTCAGAAAAATTTTTAGATAGCGATCTATTTTGTTAATTTGGGCGAGATGGTCATTTTGTTTGAAAGGAGGGGTGAAATGTTTGAAATTATGAGCAATGAAACACAAGAAGCGATTATCAAGGTGATTGGTGTAGGGGGCTGCGGATGCAACGCTGTGGATCATATGATCCAGAATGAAATGAAAGGCGTGGAATTTGTCAGCATGAATACGGATGCACAGGCATTAAAAAATACCAGGGCAGGCACGGTTCTACAGCTTGGGTCGGGGATCACACGGGGATTGGGTGCCGGTGCCAACCCTGATATCGGACGTGAAGCTGCAATGGAAGACCGCGATCGTATTGCGGAGCTGATTCAAGGTTCGGATATGCTGTTCATTACGGCAGGTATGGGTGGTGGTACGGGTACAGGTGCTGCACCGGTGGTGGCGCAGGTTGCCAAAGAAATGGGCATTTTGACGGTTGCTGTTGTCAGCAAGCCCTTCGCTTTCGAGGGTAAGCGCCTCAAAGCAGCTCAGCAGGGTATGGAAGAGCTGTCGCAGCATGTGGATTCATTAATTGTCATTCCGAATGACAAGCTCATGATGGTTCTGGGTAATGATATCAGCATGCTTGACGCATTCAAGGCGGCCAATGATGTGTTGTATGGTGCGGTTGCGGGCATTGCTGAAGTGATCAATTGCCCTGGGCTGGTGAACGTCGATTTTGCCGATGTGAAGACAGTCATGTCTGAAATGGGCATGGCGATGATGGGTTCAGCGGTATCTTCCGGTATCGACCGTGCGCGGATCGCCGCCGAGGAAGCCGTGGCAAGTCCGTTGCTTGAGGATATTTCGCTTTCCGGTGCGCGGGGCATACTGGTTAATATAACCGCAAGCCACTCACTGAAAATGCGCGAAGTCCATGAAGTCATGGGTGCTATTAAAGAATTGACCGCGGAAGATGCCACAATTATCGTGGGTACGGTCATCGATGAAAGCATGAATGAAGATTTGCGGGTGACGATGGTTGCAACGGGGCTTGGCAATATTCTCAGTCAAGGCAAGAAACCGCTTTCTGTGATACATAGCCGTACCGGAACCGATGATCGTGAAGATTTTATTTCTTCCGATGATCCGGCGGTCATGCGTACGGGCCGGAGAAGCAACAATGCAACCGTGGCGGCCATGCGTCAATCAGGCATCGATCCAATGGATATTCCCGCTTTTTTAAGAAGACAGGCGGATTGATGCGTTGATAGGTTATGCGGAAACCGGGAGCGTTCCAGCATGCGCACCCGGAGCCCGGTGTCGAGTGGCAAGATAGGAAATGCCGGAGAGTTCAGGGCAATAACAGCTTTCGGTATACGCATGGATGTATGACCACAATTCTTTATTCGGGTTAACGGTGTGGGAGTATTAAATGCCTGAAATTCTTCCGGTCACTCCTCATGACGTAATCGGAATTTCATCTCTGGCCAGAGAAATCTGGTTTCGTCAGTACCAGGACATACTTTCAGTGGATCAGATCAATTACATGCTGGCGCAACGGTATTGCCCATCGGTGATCCATGTGCAACTGGGTGACGAAAAAATCTGGTGGCGGAAACTGGTTGCGGAAGATGGAGATATTATCGGGTTTTCATGCTGTATGCGTACCCCGCATCCAGCCGAATTAAAAATCGACAAGCTGTACATTCAGCATGACCATCACCGTAAGGGTTATGGCAGAATGTTGGTCAGCGATGCAATCAGGATCATGCATGCGATGAAGTGCAGCACATTGATTCTTACGGTCAATAAGCAGAATTATTCGGCGATTCACGCCTATCAGTGTTATGGATTTAAGATCATGCGCGACAGTGTGGTAGACATCGGTGGCGGTTTCTTTATGAATGATTATTTGATGGCACTGACGTCCTGATGAAATTCTAAAATGAAAATCAGATTTACTAAAATGCACGGTCTGGGTAATGATTTCGTTGTTATCGACGCGATCAATCAGGCTGTTTCGCTGAGCCGAGAACAGATCCGCTTTATTGCCGACAGGCATTTCGGCATTGGCTGCGACCAGATTCTGCTGGTAGAACAGGCAAACGGCGATGCCGATTTTTTCTATCGTATTTATAACGCCGATGGCGGTGAAGTTGAGCAATGCGGGAATGGCGCGCGCTGTTTTGTGCGCTATGTGCATGATCATGGCTTGACGCACAAACATCAGATCAGCGTCGAAACAATGAGCGGTTTAATTACCCCCGTGCTGCAAAAAGATGGCGAGGTTACGGTGGATATGGGCGTGCCAGGATTTGAACCGGCCGATATTCCGTTTATTGCCGAGCGGCGTGCATTGCGCTATGAACTTGAAGTTCAGGATGAGATGGTCGAGATAAGCGCATTGTCTATGGGTAATCCCCATGCTGTACGCGTTGTGGAAGATCTGGACACTGCGCCGGTGCGCGGCGAAGGCGTGTTAATCGAATCGCACCCACGTTTTCCCAAGCGGGTAAATGTCGGTTACATGCAGATTATGGATCGTCATCATATCCGTTTGCGTGTTTTTGAACGTGGCGCCGGGGAAACGCTGGCCTGTGGTACAGGCGCCTGCGCAGCGGCTGTTGCCGGGATTCAGCAAGGTCTCATTGATACCCCGGTTCTGGTCAGTACGCGTGGCGGAGATCTGTCGATCAATTGGGCGGGGGAGCACACGCCGGTGTTCATGACAGGCCCTGCTGTTACTGTTTTTGAAGGTGAAATAAACCTATAAGGTTATTCATATAATCCAAGGAAGAACAAATGACTCCGGAAGATGTCGTGCAGTATCTCAATGATCACCCAGATTTTTTTATTGAACATGCTGGGTTGCTGGCAGACTTGCAGGTGCCTTATCCACAGGAAAACAAGGTTGTTTCGTTACAGGAGCGTCAGGTTCTCGCAATCAGGGACAAAAACAAAGTCCTGCAGGACAAAATGCTCGAGTTAATCAGTTTCGGCGAAGAGAATGACGCCATTGGCGAAAAAATGCATCGATTAACCATTGCATTGCTGACATCGCTTGATTTTGACGATTTTCTGAATAATCTTGATCACAGTTTGCGTGATGATTTTGCAATTCCCGATTTCGTTATGCGATTGTGGGGGCTGAATGGTCAGGGTAAGCATTGTGTTGAATTTACTGCTGTCAATGAAGATATCCATGCCATAGCCGAAAGCCTGAAACAGCCTTACTGCGGCAGTCATATTGCTGATGCCGTGCAGGATCTGTTTGGTGATGCGAAAGTCCATATGAAATCATTTTCCATGATTCCGCTGGTAACGACGCGCACAATCGGTTTGCTGGTTCTGGCGAGTCCTGAGCTTGAACGCTTCTATGCCGATATGGGAACGCTGCATTTGAAACGGCTCGGAGAATTGGTCAGTGCCTCGATTGCCCGCTGTGATCTTGAACGGGATGCGTCAGATTCACCGCAGGAACCCTGCTCTGATGAATCAGACATCTGAGCAGCTTGCCCAGGCATTTGAACACCATCTTGCCTACGAACGCCGCTTATCGCCACATACCTGCAGGAATTATATCCGTGACGTTCATGTATTGATAAAGCAACTGGCTGAAACTGTGCTCGTGCAGGTTCAGTCGCATCAAATCCGGCTGGTTATCGCGCAGTTACACGGCAAAGGGTTGTCCGGTCGGAGTCTGGCGCGCATGTTGTCTGCCTGGCGCCGTTTTTATCATTATCTGATTCGCGATCACAGTTTTCAGTATAACCCCTGTATCGGGATACGCGTTCCCCGATCGCACAAAAAACTACCGGGGGCATTGTCTCCCGACGAAACCGCGCAGCTGCTCAATTTTTCCGCACTGAATCCGCTGACAATCCGGGATCTCGCGATACTTGAGTTATTCTATTCTTCAGGGTTACGGCTTGCCGAGCTGACTCAGTTAAAACCTGTCGACGTTGATTTTCAGGACGGTACGGTTCGTGTATTGGGTAAGGGCGGTAAAGCACGTATCGTTCCGGTAGGCCGGCAGGCGCTGGATGCGCTGCAAATCTGGCTGAAGCAGCGGGAGAAAATCGTCAAACCGGATGTGGAGGCGCTTTTTCTGTCCCAGCACGGGAAGGCGATCAGTTCGAGAACAATCAGTCATCGTTTAAAAGAACGCAGTGTACAACAGGGCCTGCACCAGAATGTGCATCCGCATATATTGCGGCATTCTTTTGCTTCCCATCTTTTGCAATCCAGCGGTGATTTGCGAGCAGTGCAGGAAATGCTGGGGCATGCGCATATCACCTCGACTCAGGTTTATACCCATCTTGATTTTCAACATCTTGCAAAAATCTATGATGCGGCGCACCCGCGTGCCAAAAAGAAATAAAGCGGAACAAGGTGAAATGAGGTGGTATGCGGCATTGCAGCCGGTGAATTGCGAGAGCGGGGTAAACGGCAATCCAGCGCTTTCTGACAATATTAACCCTGTCTTATGCAGTATAATTACCGTTTGTACCCGATTTAATTAAAAATACAATGACAACAATCGTATCCGCAAGGCGTGGAAAACAGGTTGCGCTTGGGGGCGACGGGCAGGTTACCTTGGGTGCCGTCGTTGCGAAATCCAGTGCGCGAAAAGTCCGCAGGCTTTATCACGAAAAAATTCTGGCTGGTTTTGCCGGTGGCACTGCCGATGCATTTACCTTATTTGAACGATTTGAAGGTAAGCTTGAAGCGCATCATGGTCATCTGATGCGTTCGGCGGTGGAACTCGCCAAGGATTGGCGAACCGACCGCATTCTGCGCAGGCTCGAAGCCATGCTTGTTGTAGCCAGTGAAGAGGCTACGCTGATTATTACCGGCGCCGGTGATGTGATCGAGCCGGAATATGGATTGGCAGCGATTGGCAGTGGTGGCGCATATGCGCATTCCGCCGCACGTGCGTTGCTGGAAAATACGGATTTTTCTCCTCGGGAAATCGTCAGTAAAGCACTGATTATTGCGGGGGATTTATGTATTTATACCAACCAGGATCACGTCATAGAAACGATTAACTGTTAACCGGATTGGTCGTTCTCGCATCAAATTGTTTTAAGATAATCAAGAATTAAATAACTACAGCAGATAATACTATGTCTCAAATGACACCTCAGGAAATTGTCCATGAACTGGATAAACATATCATTGGGCAGAATTCGGCTAAACGCGCAGTAGCCATTGCACTCAGAAACCGCTGGCGCAGACAGCAGATTGCTGATCCATTGCGTCAGGAAATAACGCCCAAAAATATTCTGATGATCGGTCCGACGGGTGTCGGCAAGACTGAAATTGCCCGACGGCTTGCCAAGCTGGCGGATGCGCCTTTCATCAAAATCGAGGCGACAAAATTCACCGAAGTGGGTTATGTTGGCCGTGATGTTGATTCGATCATCCGTGATCTGGTTGAAACTGCAATCAAACAATCGCGTGAAAAAGAAACCAGAAAAAAATTACCGCTTGCCGAAGATGCCGCAGAGGAACGTATTCTGGATGCGCTCTTGCCGGTAGCGCGGAGTTTTGACTCACCTTCTGGTGTTGCTGAGCAGGATAATTCAACGCGGCAGAAGTTTCGCAAGATGCTGCGCGAAGGTAATCTGGATGATAAGGAAATCGATATCGAAGTTACTTCGCCAAGAGCCAGCATGGAAATTTTCGCACCGCCCGGAATGGAAGATCTGACTTCGCAAATTCAGGGAATGTTTCAAAGCTTTGGCGGCGAGAAAAAAAGATCACGCCGCTTGACCATTCAGGAAGCCAGGAAATTGTTGGTCGAAGAAGAAGCTGCCAAGATGATCAATGATGAAGAACTCAAAATAAGTGCGATTCATAATGTTGAACAGAATGGTATTGTTTTTCTTGATGAGATCGATAAGATCACCAGTCGCTCAGGAAACAATTCAGGCGGCGAAGTATCCCGCCAGGGTGTGCAGCGGGATTTGCTGCCTTTGGTCGAAGGCACCACAGTTTCAACCAAATACGGCATGATCAAGACAGATCATATTCTTTTTGTCGCCAGCGGCGCATTTCATTTGACTAAACCGTCTGATCTGATCCCCGAGTTACAGGGACGTTTCCCGATCAGGGTGGAACTGTCCAATTTGAGTGTCAGCGATTTTGAGCAGATTCTCACCAATACCGATGCCTGCCTGACGCGTCAATATGAAGCATTATTAAATACAGAAGGTGTTGAGCTTAAATTCACAAGCGAAGGTATCCGGCGTCTTGCTGAAATTGCGTTCTCGGTCAATAATAAAACCGAAAATATTGGTGCGCGGCGGTTACATACCGTTATGGAAAGGCTGCTTGAAGAAGTGTCATATGATGCGCCTAAATATAGCGGGAAGGCGATAGAAATTGATGCCGCGTATGTCGATGAACGGCTTGAGGATTTGTCGCAAAGCGAAGATCTGGCGCGGTATGTGTTGTAAGTCGATACCGTTCTAAAAAAAGCATCTCCTTGGAGAGGGAGATGCTTTTAAGTAATTACCATAAGGAAAATATACAAGCGTGTATTCGATTGCTATATCAAAACGCTGCTTGCATATGTGTTCAGTATACAAATACTGCCGTCAAGCTATCTTTCAAATAACCGGTGTTTTACCCGCTTATTCTGTAATTGCCAATTATTTCCAATAAATGAGTCTGTTGTCTGTTGAAAGTTGCTTCCCTGGGAATGCCGGAAATACTCAGGAGAAGTCGGGCAATGTGGAAAAACAACGGGCTATTTCTCTATTTCTAAAACGACTTAACTTATCTTGATACGGTTTATTTTTCTGTTGATTGAATAAATATTCATGAGGATGAGGTGCCTGCCTGTCATTAAACTTTTTTCTTGCATGGAAATATTTTCTTGTGTATTCCATATAGATCAGAAATTTCCTGTATTACTTCGACGGGAAGTCCCGCCCGATCTCCGTCTCTGGTATCAAGAAGAAGTTTCTCGATAAATGGATAAAATTCATCATAACCCCAATGCAGTTCGATTTTCTGAGCGAGATGGCTGAAATGCTTATCTAACAGACATTCTTTATTATCGAGTTGCGCGGAAAATTCTTTGATTGATGTTTTTAGAGCCATGGCTACTTCTTCCTGTCCTGTTAAAGCGATTAATGTGATGGCTGTATTCTAGCTGTGGTTTTTCAGTTCCCATTGAGTTATTAACGGAAGTTATGCCTTATAAATTATGTATTCACAATCATTGCTCTGGGTTATGCCGTAAAATACTGAGTATATGCAGTAATTATGCCGGGCATTTCAGGTACCATTTCGGTACTTACTATAACGCGCTGCATTTTGCAGCCCCGTAATTCTTGCCGCTTCTGACTATCGTGCGGCTTATCTTCTGAAGTTTTAAACAATGCGTACCCTTTTTACCTATATCATGGTTTTTCCGCGCCGCAGCGCATTTGTGCTGATCGCGTTGCTTATTGCAGGCGTGGCGGAAGGACTGAGTTTGACAGCATTATTGCCTTTATTATCGATCGCGGTCGGCGAATCGACCGATGATTCGGGTATCGGCAAGTTTATGGAAGAAGCATTGCGGAAGTTAGGTATCGAACCAACGCTGGACATGATTCTTATGATTATTGTCGGTGGCATGTTTACTAAAGGTGCGATCTTGCTGTTGGCAAACCGGCAAGTCGGTTACACCGTTGCGTACGTGGCAACGGCGTTGCGTCTGAATCTGATAGAAGCACTGCTGGCCAGCCGCTGGTCGTATTATTTGCGTCAGCCTGTCGGTGCGCTGGCAAATTCCGTGGCAACCGAAGCCTATCGCGCGGCTAATGGCTTTGAACATAGCGTGATTGTGCTGGCGCTGGCGATACAAGTGCTTGTTTACGCCGTGGTCGCTGTGTTTATTTCATGGCAGGCAACATTGGCGTCGCTGTTTATCGGTCTGTTCCTGCTGGTTGTTCTGCATCGCCTGGTGCGTGCGACACGTCGGGCGGGTGCGAATCAGACGCAGTTGCTGCGTCATCTGCTGGCTTATCTTTCGGATGTATTGAGTTCTGTGAAATCACTGAAAGCCATGTCGCGCGATAATGTCGCCGATGCGATCCTGCGCGATCAGACCGTGCAATTGGAGAAAGCTACGCGTCACGAGGTGATGAGCCGGGCGGCGCTCATGGCTTTGCAGGAACCGATTTTAGTGGCCATAACAGCAGCAGGCCTGTATCTTGCGTTGGTCATCTGGGAATTGTCCCTGCCTGAAGTCATGGTCATGGTTTTTTTGTTGACGCGCATATTGGATCTGCTGAATAAAACACAGCGCAAATATCAGCAATTGGCCGTGCAGGAAAGCGCCTACTGGGCATTGCGCAAAGCGGCGGAAGACGCCACGGCCGCTGCTGAACGAAACTCCGGAACTAAAGAACCCAGCCTGAGGTGCGGAATCGTACTTCAGAATATTAAATTCAGTTACGGTGAAAAAAATATTTTCAAACAGCTGAATATTGATCTTCCGATTAAAACATTTACCGCGATTACCGGCCCTTCGGGGGTCGGTAAAAGTACTTTAATCGATTTGCTGTGCGGATTGACCGAGCCCAATTCGGGAGAGATTCTGATTGACGGCGCGCCGTTGTACGATATCGACTTGAGAAAGTGGCGGCATATGATTGGTTATGTTTCACAGGATACTGTTCTGCTGCACGATACCATCATGAATAACATACTGGTGGGCGAGCCGATGCTCACGGCGGAAGATGCAGAGCGTGCATTGCGTCAGGCGGGTGCGTGGGATTTTGTCAATATATTACCCGACGGTATGCATACTGTTGTCGGAGAACGTGGAGGGTTGCTGTCCGGTGGGCAACGCCAGCGTATTGCGATTGCGCGGGCGCTTGCGCACAGACCGGTGTTTTTGATCATGGACGAACCGACCAGTGCTTTGGATCCGGAAAGTGAAAAAACGATCTGCGAAACACTGCAACAACTCTCTAAACAGCTCACCATCATTGCTGTATCACATCAACCGGCTGTCATCAATGCGGCAGACCGGGTATTTATTCTATCTGAAGGAGAAGCAAAAGCACTGTCGCATGGCGCTGAAGTTCACTAATCCGGTGTTATTTCTGTAATACTGTACCTGCCCAATTCGGATCCAAAGCGGAAATTCTGATTGGGCGCATTTGGAGAAGCAAAAGCACTGTCGCATGGCGCTGAAGTTCACTAATCCGGTGTTATTT
>CAYXFV010000006.1:54062-73988 GCA_964464365.1 uncultured Nitrosomonas sp.
AATACTGTACCTGCCCAATTCGGATCCAAAGCGGAAATTCTGATTGGGCGCATTTCTGCGCGGTTTCCGATTTCGAATTTTGAAACAAGCAGAGCGCTATGGCTAAAGTTTTCAAAAGATTAGTCGTAAAATATTCGGAAGAATAGTATTTATTCAAAGACAATCAGGCGTTTCTTGTCATTCATGCTGGGAATAATCACATGAATCCTATTCCTGGCTGCATAAGGAGTTTTCCGCACGATTATCGTTAGTTTTTTGCGCTGCGCTATTCAGTATCAAACTGATGTCGAGGTATTGATGGGTGATCATCACATAATTTAAAGTAAATGAGGATGTCATGAAATTTTTTAGAAAAAATGGATTTACATTAATCGAGCTGATGATCTTCATTTCCATAACAGCAATTCTAACTACCGTCGCCTATCCATCGTATACGCAGTACACGATTAAAGCCAGCCGTGCCGCTGCGCAGTCAGAAATGATAGCGATTGCCAATCATCAACAGCAATACCTGCTGACAAACAAAATATATGCTGATAAAACCACGCTGGAGGCAAACGGTTATTCTCTTCCCACGGATATCAGTACCCGATACAGTTATGCCATCGTGTTGGGCAGAGACGCGGTGCCCTTTTTTACACTGGTTTTTACACCGATCGGCATACAAGCCGGTGACGGTGACCTAGTGCTGGACAGTGGCGGTGTTAAAACGCCAAGCGATAAGTGGTGACAAATTCCATATGGATATGAAGCGATTTGCCGTTATGGAATACCAGGCCGCATTCAAGTTCGGATCAAAGCAGTACATACACCAGAAAACCAATCAGAAAACTAGGTAATCGCCGGTAAAATGCTCCCGGTTTTGCAACGAAACCGGAAACATCAGACCTTTACAGGCAATACCGGGTCCAGCCCAGCCAAAGCCCTGTCGCGGGAAAATAATTCTCCAGCAGTCGATCAAAAATCGGGATTCACTTCCGTCTTATTTCTAACAGTTTCCATTGGAGATTTCTTCCAGTGAAAAATCCGAGCTAAAGTTAATTCTGATATTAACCGTAATTGCAATAATGACTATGGGAAACGAAACTTATATTGGTTTAATAAAAGAGACGAATGAGAGAAGTGAAAAACTTTAGTGCATATGTCGGTGTTACTCTGATTGAGTTGCTGGTTACGCTGAGTGTGGCAAGTATTTTATTGGCAGTCGCCGCGCCGGGATTCCAAGCCTTTATACAGGATAATCGATTGGTCACACAAATTAATAATTTTTCGTCAGCGATGATGCTTGCAAAAAATGAGGCGCTTAAAAGAAGAAGTTCCGCAACAATCTGCCCGAGTACAAATGGTACGAATTGTACGGGAGGCAGTGTCTGGTCAGATGGCTGGTTAGTTTTTGCTGACCAAAATGGCAATGGAACAGTTGATGCGGGCGAGGAAATCATTCAAGTTGGCCCTGCATTGACAGATGGAAATATATTGTCCGGTGGCAAACAACGTGTCACCTTCGATTCTAATGGTTTTTCACTCGGATGGAACGATACTATTTCTTTGTGTGACAGTAGAGGTGCGGCAGCTTCAAAAAGATTGATTATCAGTAACCAAGGCCGTATACGAGCTGAAGCAGGAGCAGATAAATGTTCCTGAATCAAAATATGAACGGCAGATTTCCGAATGAATCTCGTGGCGTAAGCATGTTGGAGGTATTAATCACCATATTGATTGTTTCACTTGGGCTACTAGGGATGGCCGGGTTAGTCATAACAGGAATGAAAAGTAACGCAACAGCACATTATCGTTCTGTTGCGACGACCCAGGCTCATGATATTGCTGATCGCATGCGTGCAAATCTGGCAGGTGTGCGCGGCGGTTTTTATGATGCGATAACGGCCAGTATTCCGGATAGTGCAGAAGATTGTATTGCTGCTGAGTGCGATGCTTCCCAGGTCGCTGTTTTCGATCATGAACAATGGAATAGTATTAACGCTGCTGTGCTGCCTGACGGTACTGGAACCGTGACGGGGAGTCTGGTAAATGGTTTTTTGATTGCGGTGATGTGGGCCGAAAAAGAAATGGGCGGAGCGATTGATCCTCAATGCCCGGATGGTGTGTCGGCAGGTACGCGATGTTTTCTGACAAGATTTTCACCCTGAAAATGAAACAACGTATGTGGGGAATGTATAAGCACAATCATGCCGGCCATCTAAAAAAACAGGGCGGTTTTACCCTGGTTGAGTTAATGATTGCTTCGACCATTAGCTTGGTCCTTATGCTGATAATAGGCACTGTTTTCGTGAGCAGTCGCCAGGCTTTTCGCGTACAAGAGGACAATGCGCGTATCCAGGAAAGTGGTCGTTTCGCATTGGAAATTCTTGGCCGTAGTATTAAGCAGGCAGGGAATGCAGATATTCCTTTCACAGGATTCAAAGTTGCTTTTTCCGGCGTTGCGATTAACGGCACCGATGGTGGCGCAGGTGTACCTGATACGCTGACAATACAATATGATGGTGTGATTGGGATCGAGGACAGGGATTGTGCCGGTAATCCCGTAACTGCAGCGGGCACTATTATTCAGAATCACTTCAATATTGATACCGCTAATGCGAGTTTGCGTTGTGCCGGTTCTATCGCTGCTGTACCTGCTGCGCCGGGTGCGTTGCCTGTGGGAGTCGGGTTGGTTGAAAATGTAGAAGACTTGCAGATTCTTTACGGCATTGATACAAGTGGCGATCAATCAGCAAATCAATATGTGGCAACTCCTCCTGATTGGGATCAGGTTGTGACTGCGCGCGTTTGCGTGTTGATACGTTCAGATAAAACAAATATTGCTTCTGTGGGAAACAGTTATCTGGATTGTAACAATGTCGCTGTAGCCGTTCCGTCCGATGGACGATTAAGACGTGCATTTTCCGCTACCTTTAATTTGCGTAACCGTATCAATATCCTGCCATGAAAAATAATCTTTCTTTTCAGAAAAAACAATCCGGTGCAGCTTTGGTTACCGGTTTGATTTTTCTGATGGTGTTGACATTGCTTGGTATCTCGGCCGTGAGAACAGCAAGTATGGAGGAGCGCATGTCAGGTAATTTACGTGATCGTAACCTTGCGCTACAGGCCGCGGAAATGGCGTTACGGTACGCGGAGCAGCATATACGTGATAATGATCCGGCAACAAATGTGCCCACTCCAATTGATGGTTTGATAGGCTTCGATCCAACTTGTACTACCGGATTATGTTATTACGGTGCCGGTGTTGCTGCACGTGGAACACCGGAAAATCCGGGTGTTCCAGCCTGGATAGCCTACTGTACGCCAGACTGTCCGATTAGTTATGTGGTAGGAACGGTATTTAATGTGGATGGCGTGGACTATACGGCACCAGAACTGCCTGACGGTCTGCCTGCGCCTACTTATCTGGTTGAAGGAATAAGAAAAACGCCACCAGGAAGTGGCGTTCATTATTACTATCGCATTACTGTCCGTGCTCAGGGTGCAAGAGAAGGGACGGTCGTTCAATTGCAGGAAATATTCCGCCCATAGGAAGATGGAGTCATCTTGAGGAGTTCTGAAGTCATGAGAAAGCGTTTTATCCGCCCCAATATCCTGGTTTGTTTTGTTTTGCTGCAATTTGCTGTTGCAAATCAAGTTTACGCATTACCACCGTTGTCAAACGGCCCATTGTTTTTAGGGGGTAATATTTCGCCCAATGTCATGTTCACTTTGGATGATTCCGGGTCGATGCACTTTGAAATCATGCCGCAGCATCTGATTGTCAGCGAAGTGCGCTATATGTTTCCACGTGCGACGAATGTCTATGGCGGCGGCAGTGATTATAATAATTATGTAATAGATTTTGACCCGGCGAACAAATATACCGCTTCGTTGCGTTCCAGTCATATGAATAAAATTTATTATGATCCATCGGTATGGTATCAACCCTGGAGTAATGCCGATGGATCGCTGATGAGTAATGCCAGCCCAACCTGTGCGCCGCACAATCCGAAAGATACCGCTAAAGGTTGTCGTAATCTGACGGTGAATAATACACAGACCGCAATCTGGATGCAGAACAATGGTACTCGATCTGCCAGCCTGTCAAAAACGTTCTATCCGGCAGTATATTTTAGATATAACAGCGGGCCTGTCGACTCGGCAAACAGCTATACACGGGTTGAAATCAAATCTTCGACAGCTTCTTATGTCGGCGGCCCAGGTCGCCTCGATTGTGCCGCAGTGCCTACCTGTACGTATGCTGAAGAGATTCAGAATTTTGCCAATTGGTATACGTATTATCGTTCCCGCATACTATTGGCACGTGCGGGTATAGGTAAAGCATTTGCGGCACAGGGTAATACAATGCGTGTGGGGTTTGCGACGATTAATAAAGCCGAAGCGGCCATTGACGGTGTTTCAACCAAAGTGATCGTCAAGGGCGTCAGGCAGTTTGTCGGCGCCGACAGGACGGATTTCTTCAAAAATCTTTATGAATACCCTATTCCCGCAGCGGGCACGCCACTCCGGAACTCGGTGAATCAGGTCGGAAAATATTTTCAGCGCACTGATGCGAAAGGGCCGTGGAGCGAAACACCTGGGGTGAATGGTGGCGTGGAATATGAATGCCGCCAGAATTACAATATTCTGATGACAGATGGTTACTGGCATGATAGCGACGATCCTCCTCCTGCTGGCTTCGGGAATGTTGATAACACTGCGGGTTCGTTGATTACTAACCATTCTTCCCCGGCAATACCGCCAACCTATACCTATACACCTGCACTACCCTTTGCGGATAATCACAGCAATACATTGGCTGATGTTGCCATGTATTATTGGAAAAATGATTTGCGCCCCGATTTGCCCAATAAGGTGCCTGCGAACACTTCAGATCCTGCATTCTGGCAGCATATGGTGACTTTTACCGTGGGTTTGGGTGTTAGCGGTGCGCTAACAGCATTGCCATCCGGGTCTGAAACATGGCCGGATCCGGGCGGGGAAATTGATACGCCTGCGAAGATCGATGATCTTTGGCATGCCGCAGTTAACAGTCGTGGTCAATTTTTCAGCGCTGCCGACCCCAGCGTTTTTGCCAATGCTTTATCTAATGCCTTGTCAACGATCGTGGCCAGAACGGGTTCGGCTTCCGCAGTATCAACTAACTCCAATTCTCTCACGACAAGCGGACGTGTTTATCAGGCAAAATTTAACAGTGGCGATTGGAGCGGGCAATTATTGTCGATTCCGGTTGATGCGACAGGTACACAGAGCGCCCCCGAATGGGAAGCGGGTTCCGTTTCGCTGGCCTCAGCATCGATTAATCCGGCAACACGTGTTGTGATTACGAAAGGAAGCACGGATGGTGTCGCATTTGAGTATGCAAACTTGTCATCAGAGCAAAAAGCATCGCTGAATAAAAATGCAGCGGGAAATACAGATAATTGTGGTCCGGAAAGAGTGACTTACCTGCGCGGGGGGGGCTTGAATGAAGGCAGCAGTGGCACCTTCAGTTGCGCGAGTGGCGTAACGGTGAATAAATTCCGTGTTCGCGCTACGAGCAAGCTGGGTGATATTGTAAACTCCACGCCTTTTTACGTTGGCAAACCTGTTGCGGGGTATTCAGATGTTGATCATCCGGGGTATGCCGCATTCGAGACAGCTCATAGAAATCGTTTGCCAATAGTTTATGTTGGCGCCAACGACGGCATGCTGCATGGTTTTAATGCGTGTATACCGGGTGTTACGCCGGGTTGCAGCGCTGCCAATGCGGGTAAGGAAATGATCGCTTATGTGCCTTCAATGGTTTATACCAATTTAGGTCGGTTGACCGATAAAGATTATGATGCCAATCATCGTTTTTTTGTGAATGGGTCGCCCATGGTAGCTGACGCGTATCTGAGTGGAGCATTGGGTTGGCGAACTGTGCTTGTGGGCGGTCTTAACGGCGGGGGAAAAGGGTATTTTGCGCTGGATGTTACCAATCCCGCTGATGCATCACAGACTGGACCAACGTTTACTACCGCCAATGCTGCGAATCTTTTGCTTTGGGAGTTTTCGGATGCCGATGATGCGGATATGGGATACAGCTATAACCAGCCATCGTTGGATCAGGTTATCGGTCAGTCCAGGCAAATTGTAAAAATGGAAAATGGCCAGTGGGCCGTTATTGTCGGGAATGGTTACAACAGCGACAGCGGTAAGGCGGTGCTTTATATACTGTTCCTGACAGGCGGAATGGATGGAAGCTGGACAGTGGGAACAGATTATATCAAGCTGGTTGCTGATGCGGGATCTGGTAATGGTTTGTCAACGCCGACTCCATTTGATACGGATGGTAACGGTCTGGTGGATGTCATCTATGCCGGTGATATTAAGGGTAATCTGTGGCGATTTGATGTGAATTCAGCGTCACCGGCGAGCTGGAGTGTGGGCATCGGTGGTCAGCCTTTGTTTGCTGCGGGAATCAGCAAATCGATCATTGCGCCGCCTGCTGTCAGTTTGCATCCAAATGGCGGGCAGTTGATTATTTTCGGTACTGGAAAATATCTCGAAACTGGCGATACCACGAATACCGATACACAAACGATTTATGGCATCTGGGATCATGCTACATCCGCGACAGTCACCGGAGGCCAGCTTGTCCAGCAGATGGCGACAGACGCTGCTTTTAGAACAGTGACACAACTCCCGGTTAATTATTCAGCATCGATTAAAGGCTGGTATTTGAACATGCCCATAAGCGGCGAGCGATTAACAGGGGTACCTACGTTAAGAGACGGGATGTTCATATTTTCTACGATTGTCCCTTCCATCTCTCCTTGTGATTTCGGTGGACAGAGCGTTACGAATGCAGTGGATTTTTTGACAGGGGGAATGCTTCCGTTTCCGGCTTTTGACACCAATAACAATAATCGAATTGGATCTGACGATGGATTATCAGCGGGCGTCATGACGCCCTTTTCCGAAGGAGGTGCAAATGTATATGACGGTGCTGCCGACAGTTCTTATAACCCTGGAGTGCTTGGCGGAGCTGACGGTCAGTTGTTCATAGTTCCTATTGCCAAGGGTCCGGCAGGGCTTCGTGGGCGCATTACATGGCGAGAGCTTAATGCCGCACAATAAATGAAAGTAGAACAGTATGTTGTAACCCAGATCAAGTAAAAGCAATGTCTATACTAATTGAGCTATGAAAAAAAATATTAAACCCAAGGGAATGTCCGGTTTTACGTTGATTGAACTGATGATTGCCGTTGTGATCGTTGGAATTATTGCGTCGATTGCCGTCCCCTCTTATCAAAATTACATCAGGCAATCCAATCGGGCAGTTGCCAAATCCATACTGTATGAAAATGCACAGTTTATGGAACGGTTTTATACTGAAAATAATCGATATGACCAGAATATAGCCGGAAATGCAGTTGCCATTCCGATGACGCAGTCACCGAGGAGCGGTGCGGCGCAATATACGATATCGCTTCAGGTTGCTAATTCGACATTTACGCTCCGGGCGATACCGAATGCGGGTAGTTCAATGGCGGGTGATGCATGTGGAACGCTGACACTGACGCATACGGGACAGCAGGGCGCCGGGGGTAGCATTGCGGAATGCTGGAACAGATAGGAGGTGCGCGGGTAATAAAATTTACAGTCTCTTACAGTCTCGATAGCGCAGTCATTATTCTCTTATCTTGCGCTCTATTTCTTCGGCTGTAACATGTCTTACATCTTTTCCTTTCACCATGTAGACAACATATTCTGACATGTTTTTTGCATGATCCCCGATACGCTCGATGGCTTTGGCGACGAACAGAATTTCCAGGGAAGTGGATATTTTGCGCGGGTCTTCCATCATGAATGTAATCAATTGCCGCATGATGGATCTGAATTCTGCGTCGACGAATTCATCCTGACGCACGATTTGCGCAGCAGAATTGGGGTCGAGCCTGGCAAAAGAGTCGAGTGCTTTTTTGACCATATCCATGGCGATGCTGGCAACATGTTTGATTTCAGTAAAGCGCGGCGTTTGCAGGCGGTCGGTTGAATAAATTAATTTTGCCATGCGTGCAATTTTTTGTGCTTCATCCCCAATCCGTTCGAGATCAGTAATGGTTTTGATGATCATGACAAGCATACGTAAATCGCTCGCCGTGGGTTGTCTGCGCACAATGATTTGACTACAGATTTCATCAATAGCGACTTCCATGGCATTAACGCGATGGTCATATTCGATGACCTGATCGATCAGCTCTTCGTTTCCTGTCGTCAATGCTTCCATCGCGCGTTCAATTTGTTCTTCAACAAATCCACCCATCTGTAAAACACGTGTACGCGCTTCTTCGAGGTCAGCGTCAAACTGCTTGGAAATATGTTCTTTGTTTGCCATGGCAAGCCTTAATTTTTCAAATGCAGGAAAATATAAGAATATAAGCGGTTATGTTGGTTATTCGGTTCTTAGTGCGAAATGGTTTTGACACCGGCCTCGGTACCTAATAACAGAATATTTGCAGCGCGTCGTGCAAAAAGGCCATTGGTTACGACACCCGTAATTTGATTCAACGTCGTTTCCAATTCAACAGGATTTAAAATCTGTAAGCCATGAACATCCAGAATGATATTGCCGTTATCGGTGATAAAACCTGTCCGCAGTGCCGGTTGACCGCCCAGTGCTGTAATTTCGCGAGCTACGTAGCTACGTGCCATCGGGATCACTTCAATGGGCAGCGGAAAATTGCCCAGTACATCGACAAGTTTGGTCTGATCGGTGATGCAGATGAATTTTCTTGCAACCGCGGCCACAATTTTTTCCCTGGTGAGCGCGCCACCGCCGCCTTTGATCATGTGCAAATGCTGCGTGATTTCATCGGCGCCATCGACATAAACCGGCAGATCATCAATCTCATTGAGATCAATAACATCTATGCCATGCGACTTCAGTCGTTTTGCAGTGACATCCGAACTGGCGGCAGCACCGGTAATCTTATGTTTAATTTTGGCCAGTTCATCAATAAAGTAGTTTGCGGTTGACCCTGTACCTACGCCGATAATGCTGCCGATGGGAACATGTTCAATGGCAGCAGCGGCAACGGCTTTTTTTTGTTCGTCTTGTGTCATTTGTTTATTTATAGTTACTAACTAAAATTAAAATAATACGCTTGAACCATTATAATGTTTATGTTTTGTAATTGTACAATTTTATGGCGACCATAAAGCCTTTGCCGGAATTATTGATCAACCAGATTGCTGCGGGAGAAGTAGTGGAACGTCCTGCGTCAGCACTCAAGGAAATTCTTGAGAACAGTATTGACGCAGCGGCGACAAAAATCAACGTGCAGCTTTTGAACGGCGGAATCAGGCAATTGCGCATCGCAGATAATGGTGTCGGCATGGCTAAAGAAGATTTGGTTCCTGCCTTAACACGACACAGCACGAGCAAGATCAGCTCACTGGAAGATCTTCAGAAGATTACCAGCCTGGGTTTTCGCGGTGAAGCACTGGCCAGTATTTCAGCCATTTCATCGCTGACCCTGACGAGCCGGAAAGCGGATCAGGATCATGCTTGGCAGGTGTGCGCCGACGGCGCATTGATGAATCAGCCCCAGCCGGCTTCATTAACACCAGGAACAGTGGTGGATGCGCGCGATCTCTATGCCAATATTCCGGCAAGACGAAAGTTTCTGAAAACAGATGCCACCGAATATGCGCATTGCGAGGAAGTATTTAAACGTATGGCGCTGGTGCAGCCCGGCATCGAGTTTTCATTGCAGCATAATGAAAAGATGCGTCATCATTTCCGTAGTGCAGATTCTTTGGAACGCATCGAAGCGGTGCTGGGCAACGAATTGGTGCAATCGGCTGCCTTTGTCAGCGAACAGACGGCTGGAATAAGTCTGAGTGGCGTCGTTGCTTTACCGGCGTATTCCCGTGCATCACGGGATATGCAGTATTTTTTTGTGAACAATCGTTTTATTCGTGACAAGTTGATATCCCATGCAATACGGGAAGCATACCGTGACGTTTTGCATCTGGATCGTCATCCGGGGTTCGTTCTGTTTCTGGAAATGGATCCTGCTGATTTTGATGTCAATGTCCATCCGGCAAAAATGGAAATCCGTTTTCGTGATCCACGCGCGTTGCATCAATTCATTTTTCACGTCATCAACAAATCATTAGCGGCTTCTTCGAAAGCCGCGCAGGTTGATCTGAATGTTGTCAGGCCCGTCCTGCAGTACGCCAGACATCAACCTGTAAACCCCGGAAAAGTTGCGCAGGCGATGGGTTTTTATCAGCAACTGTTTACGACTGAAGATGATGCGAATGTGACTCACGGGAATACAGCCACCGATACTTGCCAGCCGGAATCCGAAAAAAACGCGCCCCCGATCGTTGAGCAAAATGCGCATCGGCTGGCGCAGATAGAGCAGGTATCGGCTACGGCCTTGGCAGAGAAGAGACAAACGCAGGATACACAGAATATGCAGCATACACAGCATATTCCACCGCTGGGTTTTGCCCTGGGGCAGCTGCACGGTGTTTATATTCTGGCGCAGAATGCTAACGGGCTGGTTATTGTGGATATGCACGCGGCGCATGAACGTATTATGTATGAAAAATTGAAAGTGGCTGCGCAGCATCAGTCCGGTGCGGCACAGCAACTGCTGACGCCGCTGATATTGAATACAGACCGAACGGATGTCGTCTTTGTAGAAGAGAATCCCGACGTGTTCGAGCAATTCGGTTTTGAACTGGCCGTACTCTCGCCAACAACACTGGCGATCCGTGCCGTACCGGCGATACTCGACCAGACTGATATTGTGAAACTGATACAGGATGTGTTAAGAGAAATGCAGGAGTTTGGCGTGAGTCAGATATTAACCGCCAAACGCAACGAAATACTGGCAACGATGGCTTGTCATGGCGCAGTTCGTGCCAACCGCAATTTAACAATTGCGGAAATGAACGCCCTGCTGCGCGAGATGGAAATCACAGAACGTGCCGGTCAATGTAATCATGGTCGGCCCACCTGGTTTGAAATGAGTATGGCTAATCTGGATAAATTATTTATGCGCGGGCAGTAAAGATGTATCTGTAGCATGCAGATAATGTTGGATATGCTCAAGCAGTTCCTCTTCTTTGTAAGGTTTGCCGATAAAAGCATTGGCCCCCAGTTGTCTGGCTAGTTCGCGGTGTTTTTCTGCAGTGCGCGATGAGATGACAATGATGGGTATGGTGGCGGTATCCGGCGTGTTGCGTATTCTTTCAATAAGCTCGAAACCATTGATCTTAGGCATTTCGAGATCAGCCAGTATGATGTCGAGTTTGCTGTGTGTCATGATTTCGGTCGCTTCTAGACCATTTTTTGCGGTTAGTACACGGTAGCCTTCGCGCTCCAGCAAGCGGCTGGTTACTTTTCGTACGGTTAAAGAATCGTCCACAACCAGGATAACCGTTGAAACATCTTCTTTTTTCGCAGACCGTTCCATGAGTTCTTCGAATGGTGTGCTCAGAACTCTTTGCACATCCGTGCGTTGCAGCAGCTTGATGGGATTCAGTATCAAAACAGGCAGACCTTCGCCGCTTAAGGTTGCACCTTCGATGCCAGGGGCCTGTGAGATTTGCGGCCCGGTGTTTTTAACAACAACTTCCTGATTGCCCATTAACGCGTCCACCTGAGCAGCAAGATAGGTATTGCCCCGTTGTAGCAAGAGAATAGGGTTATGTTTTTTGGGCTCAAAATGCAGATCGGTTTGATCCAGCAAAAACGATAAATGTGTGAAGGGATAAGCATGGCCATCAAAATCAATCTGATGATTCCGGTATGCGGTTTGCAATGGATCCCAATCCAGTTCATGGATATGCGCGATGTTTTGCGTGGGTATGGCAAAGGTTTGATTACCGGCGGAAACCATTAATGTCTGGGCAACGGCGAGTGTTAAGGGCAGGCGGATGTGAAATACAGTGCCTTTGTTTCTGTGTGAATCGATAGTGACCTGGCCACCCAGGCCGGAAATGTCATTATGCACGATATCCATGCCCATGCCGCGTCCTGCGGTTCCGGTGATTTGCGCATGGGTTGTCAGACCGGGCAGAAAGATTAATGCGGCTATTTGCTCATCATCCAGCGGTTCGTTTTTCTTGATCAATCCCAACTGAATGGCTTTCTTGCGGATTTTTCTTAAATTCAGTCCGATGCCGTCATCGCTGACGGAAATCATCACTTCATTGCCTTCCCGTTGCAGATTGATGGTGATTTGACCGGCCTCCGGTTTTTCAGATGCGGTGCGGCGATTGGGTTTCTCGATGCCGTGCACAATGGCATTCCGCAGAATATGTTCGAGTGAAATACTTACTTTTTCCAGGACGCCCCGGTCAATTTCGACATCTTCTCCCTGAATCGTCAGATTGACCTTTTTCTCAAGCTCACCGGCTGTTTTCCGGGCGATACGGTAGTAACGCTCCGCACTGTTGCCAAAGGGTATCGTGCGTATGCGCACCAGTTCCTGTTGCAGTTGCCGCGCGATGACAGCCTGCTGTGAAACTTCTTCAACCGCTGTGCTATGGGTACTGGCAAGATTTTTTTGAACGGTGATCACATCGTCGATACTCTCGGCCATCAAGCGTGTTAATTCCTGGAAGCGTGTGAAGCGATCGAATTCCAGCGGGTCAAAAGATTGATCATGGCTTTGCTGTTGCACAATTTGTGATTGCATCTGTGTTTCAGCCTGGATCTCGATTTCGCGTAACTGATTGTGCAGCCGGTCAATACTCTCACCGAGATCCAGCAAGGATTGCTTGAAATTGTTAAGTTGCGCTTCGATTTTGGAGCGGATAATGTTGACTTCGCCGGAATCGTTCACCAGCCGGTCGATCATGTCTGCATTGACGCGTAATGCACCGCCAGATTGTGTGGCGGATTCCTGTACCGTGTTGAAGAGTGTATCAACGAGGGTGGATATCGTGGGCGCCGGGGTTGTCGATACAGTTGCCGGAGCAGTTAGCGGTTCCTGTTCGGCGGTCTGTATTTCTACGGGATAAGTATCGTCGTTTTCATCTGTCGTTTCTTCCCTGGTTGTGTCAATCTGATGCGTACTATCCTGTAGCGATTCAATTTTTTCGAACAACTGGTCGAATTCGTATTCAATCTTATCAATGGCATAGCTGGAAACAACCGGTTGACTGAATGCCTCTTCGATTTCACTTTCCATGGTGTGAATCAATTCGCCCAGTTGTTCTGCGCCGATCATATTGGCGCCGCCTTTTAGGGTGTGCAGCAATCTGAGCAGGCTGATCCGGATTTCATCATTTTGTGGAAGAATGCGCCAGGCGCGTATTTTCTCGCTGATTCTCGGCAGGGTATCACCGGCCTCTTCGAGAAACACGTGCAGCAGCTCGGTGCTGATGTTTCCAGGGGTGTCGTCGGCTGTATCATCCCTGCTGTGTTCGGGCGAATCAGGTTGTACGGGTTGTACAGATTGAATGGGGGAAGATATTGTTTTTAATAGAGACTCATCCGGGTCAATCGATTCCTGCGTATGAGCAGCCGGTTCCTGCGACGGTTCCGGGGCTGATTGTTCTTTTTCAGACAGGCGTTTTTTAATTTCCAGAACTAAAAACTGACTGAGCTGCAAATCGATTTCATCGGGAAATTGCTGTAAGTAAACTTTTTGCAGTAATTCATCCAATTGCTGGACACCGTTCTGGATCAATTGCGTATCCGATTCTCCCAATGGAGCCTGATTCGCCTGTGATCGCGATAGCCATTCCTCCAGCGCGCCGCACAGTTGCGCAATAAACGTTAGTGTCAGCGCGTTTGAAGTACTGGCCAGCGTATGCGCGGCCAGCGTGAAAGAAGGACTGACGGTTGCCGGGTGCGTTTTCAGCAATGCGTCCAGTTCATTTTTGAGCGTTTCCAGGTGTTGTTTTGATTCTTTGACAAATATTTTAAAAAGATCCGGTTCAATGGCAATATCACCAATCGTAACCGTTGTTTGCAGCGCATCCAGCGCGTTTTCATCATATGCAGCCGATAATAATGCTTTGCTGTTTTCCGCATTGATTTCATCGATGCGTGATTGCAGTGTGCGGGTGTCGATTTCAGACTGCGCTGCGTTTTTCAGATTGTTGCACCATTGCGTAAATAGTTCGTGCGCGTATTCCAGTAAACTGATCAGTGCAGCAGTGATCTGATTTTTTTCATTGAGCCACTGGTTTAACGCCTGCTCCATGATCCAGGCGGCATCGCTGAAGCATTCCAGTTTTATCATCCGGCTGCTGCCTTTGAGTGTATGAAATCCACGGCGGATATCGGTGAGTGGCTTGATATCCGCCATGTCGGTCTGGCAGTGTCGTATGGCTTCAGCGATTTCAGCCAGAATTTCATCCGCCTCTTCCAGAAAAATGCTCAATAATTCGGCGTCTGAACCGTGATCAATTTGAACCGTGGATTCCGTATGGCTCTCAGCCCCGGCTGTGCTGTCAGCTGAATCAACCGAATCTTCTGCGTCGGTGTCAAACGCAATAGCCGGTATTTCTGACTCTGGCATCCATGGCGAAGCCTGCGCATCTTTCTGTTTTGCCGCGCTTTCAAAAACAGCGATTGCCTGGTTGACGATTTTCAGGCAATCGGGCGCATCGTGCTTAAACGCTTCCAGAAAAAAACTCAGACTGCTGATGCCGTCGGCAAGCAAAGTCTGGTCAGCCTGATTCAAAGGATCATTCCGATCGGTGAATGTGCGGGTCAGATCATGACAGAGCGTTAATAAATGCCTGGCGCGCTCCAGGCCGAGCACAGTCAGAACACCCGAGATTTGATTGAATAACGGTGTTAACGTTGGCAGCGCGGCAGTGGCTGTTTGATCGTCAGGCGCTTGAAAGAACGGTTCCAGCACATGTTCGATTTGTCGCAGATTGACCAGTATTTCTGTCACTGCCTGCAATTGTATTTCGTGTTCCTGCGCCGGATTTACGGTAGTACTGATGGGGGTCAGTATGCCCTGAATATTTTCTGACGCTTCATCCAGCGCGACAATGACATTCAATCGATGGGTTATGGTATCGACGAGTGCAGTTAAATTGTCCTGCCGTTTATTAAAGTTTACGACGATACTTTCAAGCTGAAGCAGCGCGGTTGCAATTTCCATGATGACATCGTTATGCAACGCCGCCGGACTGGTTTGTCTGGCTTGCAGCATCAGGGTTACGTCACTGATGGCTGCGATCAGTTTCTGCAGGGGCTTGCTTTGTGTCTGTAATGCAGGTTCACTGAGCCGCGCTATGTCGTTGATAAAACCATCCAGCGCCGCGCGTTCACCCGAACAGAATGACTGCCAGTTTTCATTGATTCGGGGCAGGATTTTCTGGATTTCCTGTAGATAGTCCCGTGGCGAGATTTGGGTTGTCAGACCCGATTCATCGGATTCCATTAAAGACGGTAAAGCGTAGGCTGCGCATATATCGGTGATTTGCTGGCTTTCCGCGTTTGTCTTCGGCTGGCGGGCGATCTGATAGAGCAGTTCACGTATCAATTGAGCCGTATTCTGGGGTAACTGCTCGGCATAATGGCGTAATGTTTTTTCGATTTTGCCGCATAGTTTCCGGTGAGTCAGATCTATGCCGGATTGTTGCGTTAACAGGTTTTCCAGGAAACCGCCTGCAATCCACCAGAAAGTGCGCTGTTCGGGAGAATCGGGTAATTGCCCGATTTGATCGATGGCATGATGCATTTTATCGAGCCCTGCGGTGCTGGACGTGTTTTTCAACCATTGCGCCAGTCCGGACTGGTATTCGGCGCGCGCCTGCTTGATCAGTGTCTCGTGCTGCTGTGTTGTGAGATCGGCAAGCGCGGGTTTCAGCGGGGGCGGTGCAACCAGACCGGGATGGAACAAATCATATACCGATGCCTGTTCGTACCCCAGCATCTGCATCAGGCTGTGATAAACGGGAAACAGGCGCAGCGGATTTTCTGCCGCGCCATCGGTGAGATCATCCAGGTAATCCAGCGTGGTTTTAGCGGATTGTTTGATCATGTCGATAACACTGTCATCAGGATTGATCTGTTTTTCGATCATGGCGTTGATGAGCTGTTCAACCTTTCTATTGACGATGGTGATATCGTTCAACTCAAGCATTTCAAATAAGCCATTCAGTTGATGAATGTATGCGTGGCACGTATGGATATGCGTGAGATCCTCAAAATTCTGACTGAAGGCGTCCAGACTCTGCTGAATTAAAGAAAAGAATTCATGGATGTTTCCCTTAACGCCGGCAATGGATGAGATATTGAGTTTTGTAGGTATATTCATTGATCGGTTGAATAAGAATCAAGTATCGGGTGCTATGATAAATTAAACTTTAAAGCTGGATACGGATGATTTGAGCTCGGAGGCGTATCCCATCATCTGTTTGATCGACGCGGTTGTTTCCTGGCTTCCATCGGTTGTTTGCTGCGTAATCAGCAGTATTTCCTCCATATTTTCAATGACAGTGTTCGCCGCCTGGGTTTGCGCGTGGGTTGTGTCATAAATATTCGTGACATGCTGCGCCAGTTGCTTGGATACCGCCTCGATCTCTTCCAGCGCTTTACCGGCAGCGTGAGACCGCTGTGTGCCTTTGGCCACACCGAGCGTGCTCCTTTCCATCGCGGAGATGGCATCGTAGGTATCATTCTGAATCATCTGGATAAGTCGGCTGATTTGCTTGCTGGCTTCGGCGGATCGTTCCGCAAGCCGCTGAACATCCTGGGCAATAATATTAAAACCGCGCCCCGCTTCACCGGCGGCGGAGGCTTGCAGCGCGGCATTTAAAGCCAGTACGTTTGTCTGTTCGGTAATATCCGAAACCAGCGCGACAATTTCGCTGATTTCCTGAGCGCTCTCGCCGAGCCGTTTAATCCTTTTAGCCGTATCCTGGATATGCGTGCGGATTTCTTCCATGCCTGCAATCGCCTGACGTACCGCGATACCGCCTTTTTCCGCGGTTTCCAGCGATTGTTTTGCAACCTGAGTGGATTCCCCGGCGGTATCGGAAACTTTGCTGATCGCCTCGGCCATGCCGACCATGGCGATCGTTGTTTCTTTGATTTTCAGCGATTGTTGTTGCGCGGCCTCCAGTAGCTTTGCCGAAATCCACTGCGCCTGACCGGATGCTTCGACGACATTGAAGCCGGCGATATTGACCTGTTCGACAAGTGTATGCAGTTCTTCTATGGTGAAATTTACCGCGTCGGCAATCGCGCCGGTGATATCTTCGGTGACGGCGGTGCGGACAGTCAGGTCACCCTCAGCCATTTTTTTCATATCATCCAGCAATCGCAGCATGGCTTTCTGTGTTTTGTCCATTTCATGAGCGGGCGCGTGTGGCTGGTCTGTGTTGTTTTTGCGCCATGCGTAAAAAAGCCAGCCTAGTGAAATAAGGGTGCAGGCGGTTAAGGTATAAATGATTCTTTTCATCAGACCGCTGGTCTGCGCATCCTGAGTCTTCAATGCATGGTCCAGTACCATAATGCTGTTACGCATGATTTCATTGCTCTGAACGAGCTGGTTGGCGGCAGTCTTGGCCGGTGAGACTGCTGCGATTTCGGATTGAATGGTTTGAATGCTGTTATCGAGCGTGATGAATAATGATTTGATCTGCTGAAGTTCTTCCTTTGCGGCACTATTCCTTAAGGCCGAGAACTGCAAAACATCGTGTCCTTCATTCAGCGCACCGATGATTGCAGCAAACTGCTTACGGTCGTGTGCCAGCTGATTCTGTATTTCGGTCACCGGCAGCTGGCTCGGTACGATGACATTGATGCTTCTGAAGACATTCTGAACCAATGTCCGCATGGTCGAGACTACACCGATTTGATCGGGTGAACTGCCTGCCCGTGTCATGTGAGTCATCAATTGATCGAGATTTTTGTCGATCGAGTTGCCGGTTGCGTTCATGGTGCTGATGGCCTGGCCAAGATCGATAAAGGTTTGATGGCCGCTGAAAATAAACTGGATTTTCTTTTCTTCTATCCGCCAGTTGTTGACGACTGTTTTGAGCGGATCAAGCCGGGATTGTTCAGTGACTGGGGGGATGTAATGCTGACGGAAAAAGCCGCCTTGTGATAACAATGTGATCGACTGATCAATGGTTTTTCGACTGTTTTTCAGCTGTTCGAAAGCATGCTCGTGTCCTGCGAAAGTCTGCTGGACGATGACCGGCAGACGCTGGTTGTGTTCCAGTATACGAGCCGTCAATTCAATCCGGGCTGCGCTTTGCCGGGTCTGTTGCAGATGAAATGCGAGCGCAAATAACAGAAAAATCACCATCATGATGGACAAAATGCCCGGAATCCATCGCTTATGATCAATGCCGGGTCGATTCAAATCTTTTTTTTCCGTTGAGGTGGCCATAGTATCGGTCATCGCAACAACATTCGATACATGTGCCTTTTTGCCCAATTCGAATACAGTGCTCAGTTTTGCGAAAAATTCGTTCATAGTATGTTCCGATTATTCCGATAATTGTTGTTAATTGCAAAGGCAGGTTGTTTTGTTAATGATATTAACGCTCAGTATTTTCTCGTGGAGAGGAACGGAATTTATTAATAAACGTAAATATTTAGATCAAATATGCTCCAATGCCCGTATCCCTCAGGTTAAGTCTGTATGCAATCTGTAAGCCGGACTATGTGATTATGATCAATACACCGATGCACATATAAGGCCATCATCGCATAGAACGGCGATTCTTTCGCGAAAAAGATCGTCAATCAAGGGAATGGAGAGTATTTTATTTGTGGATCTAACAAAGTTTGTTATGATGAAACCTGAATCGGCGCATTATTTATAACGATCAAGGAGATAGCATGCGATTGAATGTGTTAGGTTTTATTTTTGACGCAATATATTGCGTCATTTCGGACGTATAATTCTAGTTAGGGCCATTTAAGGAGAACACATGGAGTCCAAACTAAAGCACCTTGAACTAATTCAGGGTGTCATTAACAGAATGGCAGGAAACTCTTTTCTTCTGAAGGGGTGGAGTGTCACGTTGGTCTCCGCACTATTTGCGTTAGCGGCGAAGGATTCAAATCCGTTCTTTATTTATTTGGCTTATTTCCCTTGCGCCTCATTCTGGGGGCTTGATGGCTATTTCCTATGGCAAGAAAGAATGTATAGAAAACTTTATAAAAAGGTTTCAGATACAGCACCTGAATCAATAGATTTTGATATGAATGCCAAGAAATATATAAATGAAGTTGATTCATGGTTTGCAGTGTGTTTCTCTGTGACGTTAAGAATGTTCCATGGAGTCATATTCGGCGTCATTTTGTTAACGATGGTAATAATTGCAACCACAGGGAGTGCATAAAAATGACAAGACATGTCTTTTACAGCTTTCACTATAAACCAGATGTTATGCGTGTTTCTCAAGTTCGAAATATCGGCGCATTGGATGCTAATAGGCCGGCTAGAGATAATGATTGGGAAACGGTCACTGGTGGCGGTGACACCGCCATTAAAAAATGGATTTCTGAACAAATGAAAGGTCGTTCATGCACAGTTGTTTTAGTTGGTGAAAACACTGCAAACCGAAAGTGGATAAATCACGAAATTATCAAATCATGGGATGAAGGCATGGGTGTGGTCGGCATACGCATACATGGTTTAAAAAATACAGATGGCTATATAGCAAACATTGGTGCAAATTCATTTGACTACATCGGTTATGGCAATACAGGGAAGAAACTATCCAGCATTGTTAAGTGTTACAACCCATCCGGAAATGATAGCAAGGAACGTTACGCGTGGATTGCAAAGCATTTAGAGAATGCAGTGGAAGAAGCCATAAGAATCCGAAATGACAACTAAAAAAGCCCTAACAATCACATGCACTCGGACAGCAAAAAAGGGGGGTGTCCTAGATTTTGTGTAAACGGTGTTTAATAATGCCGAGGCATTCTTT
>CAYXFV010000007.1:0-70621 GCA_964464365.1 uncultured Nitrosomonas sp.
CTGCTGGCAAGATGGTACTGAAGCCGGATGATGATGACGAAGACGATGAAGATGACGACGACGATGATGACGATTAAAACGCTGTCCTTGGTGTAATCCTATAATGAGCAATTCCAGGGAGTGGAAATCTGCCGGAATTGCTCAAACGGATTCGTTAATTCGTTATCGAGTTTTTCTAAGCAATATCTAAAGCGTATAAAACCTAAAAATTATAATACCGGATTAATTAGTAGAACATGATTGTTAGCACATATATATGAGCTTTAATAGGGGGAATGTGCGTGTTTTGCGATTAAAAGAGGTATCTTCTTAAAAGTTCTTTCTGTGTCAAACGAGCTTGATAAAAAAAAGGATTACGTGGGTAGACTGGGTTATAGCTATCGACGTAATTTACGTGAACGTTTTATAGAATCAATTCTGTTTCTATCTGCTTTTCTTTCTGTTGTCATCATGCTGTCTATTATCGTGATGCTCGTGAAAGAGTCGGTAGTATTTTTTCAACAGGTTTCATTGTGGGAATTTTTAACGGATACGCAATGGACGCCGCTATTTGATGATGCGCACTATGGGATTTTGCCATTAGTCTCGGGTACAGTTATCAGCTCGGCAGTTGCATTAGTAGTGGCGCTGCCCTTGGGAACAATAATAGCCATTTATCTTTCAGAGTTTGCTCCGTTTGCTGTACGTGAAGTTGCAAAGCCCTTTTTAGAATTACTGGGTGGAATTCCAACTGTCGTATACGGCTATTTCGCATTATTATTCGTAACGCCGCTATTACAGATGATTTTTCCTGAATTACCTGGATTCAGCCTGTTATCAGCGGGGTTGGTCATGGGTATTATGATTATTCCATATGTCAGCTCAATGACAGAAGATGCCATGCGCGCTGTACCGATGCATTTGCGCGAAGGATCCTATGCTATGGGCGCAACACGATTTCAGACTGCAATTCGTGTTGTCATGCCAGCTGCATTTTCAGGTATAGCTGCAGCCTATATTCTTGGGATATCACGTGCTGTAGGCGAGACTATGGTTGTTGCAATTGCAGCCGGAATGCAGCCTAATCTTACCTGGAATCCAACGGAACCGGCTGCAACGATTACGGCGTATATTGTGCAGGTGAGCCTGGGCGATTTGCCGCACGGTAGCGTTGGGTATCAAACGATATTTGCGGCGGGTCTCACCTTGTTATTAATGACGCTTGTTTTCAATATTATTGGGCATATGTTGAGAAAGCGCTATCGTGAAATCTATTGATGGCTGGAAAAGTCGACAATTAGCATAATGAACAAGGTTAATGAACTGAATGAACTGAGAAGAATAATCGGGCGTCATAAGCGCTGGGATCTGATCTTTATGATTACCGGCATTATTGCTTTGATGATCGCCATATTAACGTTCGTCGCGTTATTTGCACAAATGGTAATTGACGGCATGCCAAGATTATCCTGGGATTTTTTTTCATCGTTTCCGTCGCGGCGGCCTGAGTCCGCAGGTATTTTATCAGCATGGGTGGGTACAACGCTGGTTATGGTTGTAACTGCTGCAACGGCTGTTCCACTCGGTATCGGTGCAGGGGTTTATTTAGAGGAATACGCGCCTAAAAATCTGTTTACAGAAATCCTGGAAATTAATGTAACGAATCTTGCAGGTGTTCCTTCAATCATATATGGTCTGCTCGCTTTAGGATTGTTCGTGTATCAATTTGGATTTGGGCAGAGTATTCTGTCTGCAGGTCTGGCATTGGCTTTGCTTATTTTGCCGGTAGTTATTGTAACAACACGGGAAGCGATAAGATCAATTCCGGTTGCCATACGCGAAGGTGCATATGCGCTTGGTGCGACTAAGTGGCAAACGGTATCCGATCATTTACTGCCGTATTCGGCTGCGGGTATATTGACAGGGATAATTATCGGTCTTGCACGTGCCATTGGTGAGACTGCCCCTATTATTACGATTGGTGCACTGACATTTATTGCCTTTTTGCCGCCATCACCCGTTACAGAGGAATTTCCTTATCTCTCGTTTGAATGGCTAACGGCGCCATTTACCGTAATGCCGATACAGATGTTTAACTGGGTTTCTCGCCCTGAAGAAGCATTTCAGTTGAATGCGGCTGCAGCAGGACTTGTTTTAGTAGTGATGACGCTGACAATGAATGCGTTGGCGATCTATTTGCGCTATCGAATGCGTAAGAATATTAAGTGGTAAAAAAATGCAAAATAGTGCGGAATCAAATCAGTATAAATCGCATGTTAAAGCTTTGAATTTTTATTATGGCGCATTCCATGCACTTAAAAATATCGATATGGCTTTGCATGATAAAAAAATAACGGCGCTCATCGGGCCGTCCGGTTGTGGTAAATCGACATTCTTACGTTGCTTTAATCGGATGCATGATCTGTATCCCGGCAATCGATATGACGGTGAAATTATTTTACATCCGGATCATGTGAATATTTTGTCACATAAGGTTGATCCGATTGAAGTGCGCATGCGTATCAGTATGGTTTTTCAGAAACCCAACCCATTTCCGAAATCGATCTATGAAAATGTAGCTTATGGATTACGTGTCAGAGGGATCAGGCAGCGAGCCGTACTGGACGAAAAAATTGAAAATGCATTAAGAAATTCTGCATTATGGGATGAAGTTAAGGATCGGTTGAATGATCTTGCATTTAATCTTTCGGGCGGACAGCAACAAAGATTATGTATTGCGCGCGCACTTGCGACTGATCCGGAAATCCTGTTATTTGATGAGCCGACATCAGCGCTGGACCCTATAGCGACGGCCAGTATTGAAGAGCTCATTGCGGACTTAAAGGATAAAGTTACGATCTTAATCGTGACGCATAACATGCAGCAGGCTGCCAGAGTATCTGATTTCACTGCGTATATGTATCTTGGTGAATTAATAGAATTTGATGAAACCGATACTATTTTTATAAAACCGAAACATAAGCAAACGGAGGATTATATTACAGGACGTTTTGGCTGATACGGTTGATCAATTTTTTAAAATTTAACCCTGATCGTCCTTGCAATATAACTTTCATCTAGGGTTTTTTCCTTTCAGGAAAACTTAAATCGAATCCTCAATAAGATTGACTACTTTATTAATCAAGGGTAGCATCGCCCCTTTTGGGAAAATTAAGGAAAGAAAAATGCGAAACAAGCTTGTGGCCGGCAACTGGAAAATGCACGGGAATCTCAAAGATAATACCACCTTGCTTGAGGCACTGGCCCAAGGATTATCGAAGCCTGGAAATAAAGCTGGATATACTGTTTGCGTGCCCTTTCCTTATCTTGCATCCGTACAGGCTGCTCTTCAGAATACGCCCATCAGCTGGGGGGCACAAAATTTAAGTCAGCATGATAAAGGAGCCTATACAGGTGAAGTATCAGCCGATATGCTCAATGATTTTGGATGTACATACGTCATCGTAGGGCACTCCGAAAGAAGAATGTTGTTCGGAGAAACCAGTCAGGTTGTCGCCGAAAAGTATGTAGCAGCTCAACGTGCGGGATTGATTCCGATACTATGCGTAGGCGAGACATTGGAGCAGCGCGATTCGGATATTACGGAACAGGTTATCAATGAACAACTAAAAGCTGTTATTGCATTGGCGGGTGTTGAGTCATTGGCAAAAGCGGTAATCGCTTATGAGCCGATATGGGCGATAGGAACAGGAAAAACGGCCACGCCGCATCAGGCTCAGGATATACATCAATTCATTAGAAAAGGGATCGCCTCGCAAAATGAAGGCATCGCGGAAAATTTATCCATCTTGTATGGTGGCAGCGTCAAAGCAAATAATGCAGCAGAGCTCTTTGAAATGCCGGACATAGATGGCGGATTGATCGGTGGTGCTTCACTGGTTGCGGAAGATTTTATTGCTATCTGCAGCGCAATTAAAAGTTAATTAATCGGAGTTACACGTTGGAAACCTTGGTTTGGTCTGTACATGTTATATTAGCAGTGGTGTTAATCGTGCTTGTATTGTTGCAACACGGTAAGGGCGCTGATATGGGCGCTGCATTCGGCAGCGGGTCGGCAGGAAGTTTGTTTGGAGCAAGTGGTTCCGCAACCTTCTTAAGTAGAACAACCGGTGTCATTGCCGCGATGTTTTTTATAACCAGTATGAGTCTGACTTATCTGTCAATGCATAGAACAGAAGATCTTGGCGTGATGAGTCTTATAGAAGAAGCGGTAGAAACTTCGAGTGAAGAAGAGTCGCACCAGAAGGTTTCCCCTGATGCCAATGACATCTGGATTCCAAATTTGAATGATATCGAAAATGCAACACGGGCAAATCAAATTCCTGATTAATTATAAATGAGTTAAAAAAATAAATAGGATCATCGGCATTAAAGTGAGTGATTTTCGGCCGACGTGGTGGAATTGGTAGACACGCCGTCTTGAGGGGGCGGTGGCGAAAGCTGTGCGAGTTCGAGTCTCGCCGTCGGCACCATATAAAAAGCATTATTATCATTTTTGGCGTGATAACCTCTTATTAAAATAGCGGCATGAATATTGCTGAATCGTTAATAGGTTTTTAAAGTAGAATACATCTATGATTGAAAATTATTTTCCAATCCTTTTGTTTCTTGTTGTGGGTTTCGTGGTTGGCGCGGGTTGCATGTTAGGTGGCTGGCTTATGGCGCCCAACCGCCCTGATAAAGAAAAATTATCGGCTTATGAGTGTGGCTTTGAGGCATTTGAAGATGCACGCATGAAGTTTGATGTCCGCTATTACTTGGTTGCGATTTTATTTATCTTGTTTGATCTGGAAATCGCTTTTCTTTTTCCTTGGGCAATCGTCCTTGATGAAATCGGCTTGTTCGGATTTGTTGCCATGATGGTGTTTTTAGGCATCCTGGTTGTCGGTTTCATTTACGAATGGGTACGTGGCGCATTAGAATGGGATTAAAGCAATGAGTATTGAAGGCGTCTTAGAAAAGGGTTTTGTTACAACAAAACTGGATTCGATTATTAACTGGGGGCGTACAGGCTCAATGTGGCCGATGACGTTTGGTTTAGCCTGTTGTGCAGTAGAGATGATGCAAACAGGAGCTTCTCGTTATGATCTGGATCGATTTGGCATCGTATTTCGACCAAGCCCACGGCAATCGGATGTTATGATTGTGGCGGGTACACTATGTAATAAAATGGCTCCCGCATTGAGAAAAGTATACGATCAGATGGCCGAGCCCAGATGGGTTGTTTCTATGGGGTCGTGCGCGAATGGGGGCGGTTATTATCATTATTCGTACTCGGTAGTTCGAGGGTGTGATCGAATTGTGCCTGTTGATATTTATGTTCCCGGGTGTCCACCCACGGCTGAAGCATTACTGTATGGCATTATACAATTACAGAATAAGATTAATCGTACCAACACGATCGCAAGGTAAGATTAGTCATGAATAGCACGATACACATGGAGAATTTAGAGGGCGTACTTAAGAGTGTTTTGGCAGATCGCTTAGTTAGTTTGCATCAGCTTTTTGATGAATTAACAATTGTAGTTCGGGCCAGCGATATTACCGTAGTATCTGAAATACTGCGTGATCATAAAAAATTACGTTTTGATACGCTAATTGATTTATGTGGAGTTGATTTTTTAACTTACGGCGACGAAAAAACAGCAATTGGTCGGCCTGAGGGGAGAAGATTTGCTGTTGTTTATCATTTGTTATCAGTCAGCCTAAATCAACGGTTGCGTGTCAAGGTCTTTACCGAAAATAGCGAATTTCCGGCAGTGAATTCAGTAACCGATATTTGGCCGGCAGCTAACTGGTTTGAGCGTGAAGCTTTTGATCTGTATGGAATCGTTTTTCCTGGACATACTGACTTAAGACGCATACTTACAGATTATGGTTTTGTCGGCAATCCATTCCGGAAAGATTTTCCACTGTCTGGCTATGTTGAGATGCGGTACGATGAAGAACAGAAACGCGTCATATACCAACCCGTAACAATAGAGCTGCGTGAAGTAACTCCACATGTGATTCGCGAAGAAAACTATGGCGACAGCCACTAAATATTGCTGTTAGCGCTTTATAAGAAGCGTAAATGAACTTTACAGAAAAATATGGCAGAAATAAGAAATTACACTATGAATTTCGGACCTCAACATCCTGCTGCGCATGGTGTGTTGCGATTGGTTCTGGAATTGGATGGTGAAGTAGTCAGGCGGGCGGATCCGCATATCGGTCTGTTACATCGGGCAACTGAGAAACTCGCTGAAAATAAGACGTTCCTGCAATCGGTTCCTTACATGGACCGGCTGGATTATGTTTCTATGATGGTCAATGAGCATGCTTATGTCATGGCCATAGAAAAATTGCTGCAGATCGAAGTTCCTATCAGAGCACAGTATATTCGGGTCATGTTCGACGAGATCACGCGAATATTGAACCATTTGCTCTGGATAGGCGCGCACGCACTTGATGTGGGTGCCATGACCATGTTTCTTTATGCATTCCGGGAACGTGAAGATCTTATGGATTGCTACGAAGCGGTATCCGGTGCCAGACTGCATGCTGCCTATTATCGTCCTGGTGGTGTTTATCGCGACTTGCCCGATACGATGCCACAGTATCAGTCATCAAAAATCCATAGTGAAAAACAAACGCAGATTAGAAATATGAATCGTGAAGGTTCATTACTCGATTTTATCGAAGACTTTACCGAACGGTTCCCTACGTATGTTGATGAATATGAAACATTGTTGACAGACAATCGTATCTGGAAGCAAAGATTGGTGGATGTAGGCATCGTAAGTCCGGAAAGAGCTAAAGCGCTTGGTTTTACAGGCCCCATGCTGCGCGGGTCAGGGGTCGAATGGGATTTAAGAAAAAAACAACCATATGAAGTCTACGACAAATTAGATTTTGATATACCAGTTGGCGTTAATGGCGATTGTTATGATCGCTATCTGGTGCGTATTGAAGAATTCCGGCAGTCAAACCGCATCATTAAACAGTGTGTGGCGTGGTTGCGTCAAAATCCTGGGTCGGTTATAACGGATAATCATAAGGTAGCACCGCCTTCACGACTGAATATGAAGCAAAATATGGAAGAAATGATCCATCATTTCAAATTGTTTTCAGAAGGCATTCATGTTCCTCCAGGCGAAGCTTATGTCGGTGTCGAGCATCCTAAGGGTGAGTTTGGTATTTATTTGATATCGAACGGTGCAAACAAACCGTATCGTTTGAAGATTCGTGCACCTGGATTTGCGCATCTTGCTGCATTGGATGAAATGTCAAGAGGCCACATGATAGCTGATGTAGTAGCAATCATTGGTACACAAGATATTGTATTTGGCGAAATTGATAGATAATTGAAATGTTAAGTGCTGAATCCTTAAAAAAAATTGATCACGAAATTGCAAAGTACCCTGAAGATCAAAAACAATCCGCAGTGATGTCTGCGCTTGCGATTGCTCAGGACGAAAAAGGCTGGCTGGCAAATGAAACTATGAATTTTGTAGCTGAGTATCTGGACATGCCTCCAATTGCAGTTTATGAAGTGGCAACTTTCTATAACATGTATAACCTTGAGCCGGTGGGGCAATATAAGATCACCGTGTGTACTAATTTGCCTTGTGCACTGTCTGGTGGGGTTGATGCAGCAAAATACCTGAAACAAAAACTTGGGATTGGGTTTAATCAGACAACTTCAGATGGCAAGTTTACCTTGAAGGAAGGTGAATGTATGGGGTCCTGTGGTGATGCACCTGTATTATTGGTCAACAATAAGCGCATGTGTAGTTTTATGTCGCATGAGAAGATTGATGAAATGTTAGAGGAATTGAAAAAATGAAAGAATATCCGCTAACATTGCTGAATGGTGTAGATCCGAAAGATCCTGACAACTGGCGATTAAAAAGCTATGAAGCTCGAGAAGGTTATGCAGCGCTAAGAAAAATACTGAATAACAACATTACGCCAGAAGAGATTATTGAGGAAGTCAAAAAATCTGCATTACGCGGTCGAGGTGGTGCAGGTTTTCCAACAGGATTGAAATGGAGCTTCATGCCCAAGGATTATCAGGGTGATAAATATATTGTCTGTAATTCTGATGAAGGTGAACCCGGAACGTTTAAAGATCGTGATATCCTTCGTTACAATCCCCATCTACTTATAGAAGGTATGATTATCGCCGCGTATGCGATGGGTGCTAAAGCGGGATATAATTATATCCACGGGGAAATCTGGGAGACCTACACGCGCATGGAGGAGGCGATTGACGAGGCGCGTGCGGCGGGATATTTGGGTGAAAGGATACTCGGCTCTTCATTTAGCTTTCAACTCTACAATCATCATGGTTATGGTGCATATATCTGTGGAGAGGAAACGGCGTTACTTGAATCTATCGAAGGTAAGAAAGGGCAGCCGCGCTTTAAACCGCCATTTCCGGCTAATTATGGTCTTTATGGAAAACCGACGACGATCAACAACACAGAAACATTTGCCTCTGTACCCTGGATCATACGTAATGGTGGTGAAGCCTATTTGAATCTTGGCAAGCCAAATAACGGAGGGACCAAGATTTTCTCTGTTTCAGGGCACGTGAATAAACCAGGGAATTATGAAATTCCATTAGGAACACCGTTTGCAGAGTTACTCGAATTAGCGGGCGGTATGCGCGGCGGATTGAAACTGAAAGGCTGTATTCCAGGTGGTTCTTCAATGCCGGTTCTGCCCGGTGATATCATGATGCAAACAGATATGGATTATGATTCCATAGCAAAAGCTGGCTCTATGTTGGGTTCAGGTGCCGTCATTATTATGGATGAAACGACCTGTATGGTAAGAGCATTAGAGCGTTTATCCTATTTTTATTTTGAAGAATCCTGCGGCCAATGTACACCGTGTAGAGAAGGAACAGGTTGGCTCTATCGCATTGTTCATCGCATCGAACATGGTAAAGGGCGTGCAGAAGATCTTGATTTGCTGGATGATATTGCAGATAACATTCAGGGAAGGACGATTTGTGCATTGGGCGACGCAGCCGCAATGCCTGTTCGAGCGATGATCCAGCATTTTAGAGATGAGTTTGCATACCACATCGAGCATAAGAAATGCATGGTTTAGATGGTATCATCTAGATATATTGAGTTTTGAGATAGACTGAAAATTAACCAGCAAGCACTTTTGCGCTTTCTTTTTAAATAACAAGAATTTTAGCCGATGGTCAATATTGAAATCGACGGTAAACAAGTCTCGGTACCGAAAGGCAGCACCATTATGGATGGTGCCAAAGAGGTCGGAGTCTATATTCCTCATTTTTGCTACCACAAAAAGCTGTCTATAGCGGCAAACTGCCGTATGTGTCTGGTTCAGGTAGAAAAGGCACCTAAACCGTTACCGGCCTGTGCAACACCTGTGATGGAAGGCATGAAAGTGTATACCCATTCCAAACAGGCAATTACAGCACAAAAAGGTGTGATGGAATTTCTTCTGATTAATCACCCGCTGGATTGCCCGATCTGTGATCAGGGGGGTGAGTGTCAGTTACAGGATCTTGCGGTTGGGTATGGTGCAAGTGGCTCCCGTTATCAGGAAGACAAACGTGTTGTTGTCAATAAAAACTTGGGGCCGTTGATATCAACCGATATGACACGATGCATACACTGCACGAGGTGTGTGCGATTCGGACAGGAAATTGCCGGGATTATGGAACTTGGAATGGCCGGGCGTGGCGAGCATTCTGAAATTCTATCCTTTGTCGGTAAAACAGTGGATTCTGAATTATCAGGTAATGTAATAGATCTTTGTCCAGTAGGTGCGCTGGTAAGTAAGCCATTCCGTTATTCCGCACGTACATGGGAATTGTCGCGCAGAAAATCCATCAGCCCACATTGCGGACTGGGATCCAATCTGATTGTCCAGGTGAAACATAACCGCGTCATGCGCGTTCTGCCACGCGATAATGAAGCACTTAATGAGTGCTGGTTATCGGATAAGGATCGTTTTTCTTATGATGGATTAAATTCAGACGATCGTTTGACACAACCTATGATCAAACGTGATGGCCAGTGGGAAGCATGCGGCTGGCAGGATGCCTTGGAATTTACTGCTAATAAGCTTATGGAAGTAAAAGATAATCATGGTTCTGAGAGTTTAGCGGCATTAGGTTCGGCACACAGCACCATTGAGGAATTGTATCTGCTGCAGAAATTAATGCGTGGACTGGGCAGTGGTAACATTGATCATCGCCTGCGTCAGTCGGATTTTACGGCTGATCAGTCGCTGCGTGGCGTACCTTGGCTCGGAACGAGTGTTGCAGCAATATCCGAATTAAAGTCAGCTTTGGTTATAGGCAGTACACTGCGCAAAGACCATCCGTTAATTGCGCAACGTATCAGACAAGCTGTAAAAAAAGGCCTGCAGCTGAATATAATCAATCCATTTGATGATGATTTGCTGGTTAAAACAAGCCATAAGATTATCGTTGCCCCAGATGAAATTACCAGAGCACTGGCATCAGTACTCAAGCATGTGTATCAGTTGAAAGGTGTGAATCCACCTGAATCATTAAAACAATTGTTTATTTCAACTCAGCGTGATGATACGGGAAATGCAGCATTAATAGCGGAAAGTCTGATCAATAACGCTCCGGCTGCGATTTATCTCGGTAATATGGCGCAGCACCATCCAGATTATGCGAAGCTTCATATGCTGGCGTTTGCACTTGCAGAAGCTACTGAAGCAAGCTTTGGTGTTCTGGGTGAAGCAGCTAATAGCGTTGGTGCTTATATTGCTGGCGCAATACCGAATTTGTCGTCAACTGTTGGTCTTTATCCTGGAGAGATCGCGGGTTTAAATGCGGCGCAAATGTTAAGCGACGCTTCAGCACATCAATGTCGCGCATTTGTTTTGATGAATATTGAGCCTGAATTTGATACTTATGATGCTCATCAAGCACTGAAATCAATTCAGGCTGCTGATTTTGTTGTTTCTCTGACGGCATTTAAAGGTAACATTCCGGATTATGCCGATGTGATACTTCCTATCGCGCCATTTACTGAAACATCGGGCACCTTTGTGAATACCGAAGGCCGTGTACAAAGTTTTAATGGTGTCGTGGCTCCATTGGGTGATACGCGCCCGGCGTGGAAGGTATTACGCGTACTCGGTAGTCTGTTGAAACTCAGTGATTTTAACTTTGATACACCGGAAGAGGTTCGTGAGAAAGTATTTGCACAAGGCACTGAAATTGGTAAGTATTTGAATAATAGCGTTGAGATTTCGAATATTGATCTTGAGCCGAAAACAAATAATGTGATTCAGCGTATCGGCGAAGTACCCATATATCAGGCGGACACGATTGTGCGTCGTGCACAATCGTTGCAGCAGACCAAGGATGCTGTGTCAACTTATGCGTGGATGTCCGCAGAACTGATGAGTCAATTAGGAATTAATGTGGGTGATCAGATTAAAGTAAAACAAACAGGAGCAGCGATACAGCTTGAGACGGCCTGCGATGAAAAGCTTCCGGTCAATTGTGTACGCATTGCTTGTGCGCATCCTAAAACATTTACCTTGGGTGCGATGTTTGGAGAAATATCGATAGAAAGACTGTGATGTTCAGGATTGGAATTAATTGATGGAATCTATACAGCAGTTGTTTGAACAGTTATTCGGAACGGAATGGGGTTTCATGCTGTTTACGCTTGTGAAAAACCTGGTATATATTGTTGCCATTGCCGTTCCGTTGTTGCTTGGTGTTGCTTATCTTACATTTGCTGAACGCAAGATTATTGCTTACATGCAGATACGCGTAGGCCCCAATCGCGTAACATTTTTTGGAATACCCTGGCTGCGAGGCTGGGGGCAGCCGATTGCCGATGCTGTTAAAGCATTGATGAAGGAAATCGTAATTCCGACAGGCGCAAACAAGTTTCTTTTTATTCTGGCGCCAATACTGACGATTATGCCTGCATTAGCGGCTTGGGCTGTTGTGCCATTTTCTGCCGAACTCGTACTGGCGGATATCAATGCCGGATTGTTGTATATTCTGGCAATGACATCAATGGGCATTTATGGTGTGATCATAGCCGGCTGGGCGTCAAACTCTAAGTATGCCTTTTTAGGGGCGATGCGTTCCGCAGCTCAGGTCGTATCATATGAATTGGCGATGGGTTTTGCCTTGGTGTGTGTACTGATGATGTCTCAAAGCCTGAATCTGGGTGATATTGTGAATGGGCAACAGGGTGGGAGCATGCTGAATTGGTATCTGATTCCGCTGTTTCCAATGTTTCTGGTGTATTTCATTTCTGGTGTAGCGGAAACAAATCGTGCGCCATTTGATGTTGCGGAAGGTGAGTCCGAAATTGTAGCAGGGTTCCATGTCGATTATTCCGGTATGGCGTTTACCGTATTTTTCCTGGCAGAATATGCCAATATGATACTGGTCGCGACATTAACCACGATTATGTTCTTAGGTGGATGGTTGCCGCCGTTGGATATGGCGCCATTCAATATGATACCCGGATTTATATGGTTATTATTTAAGATAGCGTTTTTGTTATTCTTTTTCCTCTGGTTTCGTGCGACATTTCCGCGTTACCGCTATGATCAGATTATGAGACTGGGTTGGAAAGTGTTTATTCCAATTACACTGATCTGGATTGTTGTATTAGGTTTGATTATGCAATTGCCAGAATCTGTAAGGAATGATTTTCCATTCAATCTATGGTTCTAAAAAAGAGCGCATATATATTATGAATCGAATCAAGAAATTTTTTAGCACCTTCCTGTTGTTGGAGTTATGGAAGGGAATGATGGTGACCGGGCGTTACATGTTTAAACCCAAAATAACCGTACACTATCCGGAAGAAAAGACACCTCAGTCGCCGCGATTTCGTGGCCTGCATGCACTTCGCCGTTATCCGAACGGAGAAGAGCGTTGTATCGCCTGTAAGCTGTGCGAAGCCGTGTGTCCTGCGATGGCGATTACCATTGATTCCGAGCAGCGTGAGGATGGTACGCGAAGGACTACACGTTATGATATTGATCTCGCTAAATGTATATTCTGTGGATTCTGTGAAGAATCCTGTCCGGTTGATTCAATAGTTGAAACACGTGTACTTGAATATCACGGCGAAAAAAGAGGCGATTTAATATACACAAAAGAAATGCTGCTTGCCATAGGTGATCGGTATGAAGAACAGATTGCCAAAGATAGAGAAGCAGATGCGCGTTATCGTTGATTCCCGCTGGTAAAACCAATGAATTTTCAGGATATAATATTTTACGTTTTTTCAACCATTCTAATTGTTTCTGCATTAGGTGTTGTAACCTCTCGTAATCCGGTTTATTCGGCATTACTACTGGTTTTATCATTCATAACCTGTGCTGGCTTATGGCTACTGCTGGAAGCAGAGTTTTTAGCGATAACTTTGGTGCTTGTTTATGTCGGTGCAGTGATGGTGTTGTTTTTGTTCGTCGTGATGATGCTTGATATTAATCTGGCGCAATTACGCGAAGGATTCTGGCGGTGGTTTCCAGTCGGAGGGTTGATAGCACTCGTTATTGTTGCCGAGATTGCGCTGATCATGTCAGGTTCCTATTTTGGTCTTGAAGAAATGCCTGCACCAGAGCCAAAACCGGCAGATTATAGCAATACCAAAGAATTGGGACGTCTTCTTTATACCGAGTATGTCTATGCGTTCGAATTGGCGGCCGTGTTGCTACTGGTTGCGATGGTCGCGGCAATTGCGTTGACATTACGTCATCGTGACGATAAAAAATCGCTTGATATTGCCAGGCAAGTCAGTGTAAAGAAAGAAGACAGGCTGCGCATTGTTTCCATGCCGGCAGAGAAAAAAGAATAATACAAAGTTGGATTAAAAAAGAGGTATTAAATTTTGGTATCGTTGTCTCATTATTTAGTGTTAGGCGCAATTTTATTCGCTATTGGTATTGTCGGTATTTTTCTTAACCGGAAAAATATCATTATTATACTGATGTCGATTGAGTTGATGCTGTTGGCAGTCAATATAAACTTTGTTGCTTTTTCACACTACCTTCAAGACATATCGGGACAGATATTCGTATTTTTCATTTTAACTGTTGCTGCGGCGGAAGCCGCAATCGGCCTTGCGATTCTTGTCGTGTTATTCCGTAATTTGCGCACAATTAATGTAGATGATCTGGATAGATTAAAAGGTTAATTCAAAGATCGGTATATCACGGAATATAAAATACATAACTGATACTAATAACTGATAAAGATGCAGACACTTTATTTACTGGTGCCGGTTGCACCGCTGATAGGCGCTATCGTTGCCGGATTGTTCGGTCGTTACATAGGCACTGTCTGGAGCCACCGAATAACAATATCACTGGTTTTCGTTTCATTGATTGCTTCCTTGATCATTTTTATGGATGTCCTGGAAGGAAACGTTTTTAATGGCTCAGTATATACATGGCTTGTGACGGGCAATACAAGCTTTGAAATCGGGTTCCTGATTGATCAGTTATCCGCAACCATGATGGTCGTTGTCAGTCTGGTATCTTTGATGGTACATATCTATACCATCGGGTATATGCAGGGTGATCCGGGTTATCAGCGCTTTTTCAGTTATATATCATTGTTTACGTTTTCAATGATGATGCTGGTTATGTCGAATAACTTCCTGCAACTGTTCTTTGGCTGGGAAGCTGTGGGGCTGGTATCTTATTTACTGATTGGTTTCTGGTATACGCGACCGACAGCCATTTACGCAAATCTCAAAGCCTTTTTGGTTAATCGGGTGGGGGATTTTGGTTTTCTGCTAGGTATTGCGCTGGTGTTAATGCATTTCGGTACTCTCGATTATGCGGCTGTATTTTTACAAGCACCGGATATGGCGGAACAGGCAATTGAATTAATACCCGGTTCGCCTTGGTTGCTGATGACCGTAATCTGTATTTTATTGTTTATTGGTGCAATGGGTAAATCGGCCCAGTTTCCGCTGCATGTCTGGTTGCCGGATTCCATGGAAGGCCCGACACCGATTTCGGCGCTGATCCATGCTGCTACAATGGTCACTGCGGGTATTTTTATGGTGGCGCGGATGTCTCCATTGTTTGAACTGTCGGATGTTGCACTATCAACAATACTTGTTATAGGCGGCATTACGACTTTGTTCATGGCGTTAGTCGCTGTCGTGCAGACCGATATCAAACGTGTTGTGGCGTACTCAACCTTGTCACAGCTCGGATATATGACTGTAGCACTGGGGGCGTCTGCCTATTCCGCAGCTATTTTCCATCTGATGACCCATGCTTTCTTTAAAGCCGTACTGTTCTTGGGTGCCGGCTCGGTCATCATTGCCATGCATCACGAGCAAAATATGGAGAAAATGGGCGGGCTGAAGAAATATATGCCAATAACGTATTGGACAATGTTTATTGCGGCCCTCGCGAGCGCAGGCGTACCAGGGTTCTCCGGGTTTTTCTCCAAAGACGCGATTATTGAGGCGGTTGCGCTGGCGGATATTCCTTTTGTCGGCTTTGCTCATTTCTGTGTTCTGGCCACCGTATTTGTCACGGCGTTGTATACGTTCAGATTGATATTCATGACATTTCACGGTCAGCCGCGTATGGATGAACATACAAAATCGCATTTGCATGAATCGCCATGGGTCGTTACATTACCACTTGTCATTCTGGCGATTCCGACTGTTGGTGCAGGCTGGTTTATTGGCCCTATCGTGTTTGGCGATTATTTTAGTAACGTCATTCACGTACTACCTGAGCATGCTGCAATCGAGAAGCTTGGCGCTGAATTTACAGGGGTGTTTGGAATGATGGCGCATGCATTGATGACAGCACCTTTCTGGTTGTCCCTGGCAGGTATTTTTACTGCCTGGTATCTTTACACTGTGAAGACAGAGATACCCGCCAAACTCAAGTCCGCATTTAAGCCAATCTATATTGTTCTGGATAAAAAATACTATATTGATGAATTGTATTCCTGGCTGTTTGCCGGTGGAACAAGAAAACTTGGCACTGTGCTGTGGAAGTTTGGCGATATCAAATTGATTGACGGGTTGATTGTGAATGGATCCGCGCGTTGCGTGGTCTGGTTTTCGACCGTGGTTAGACGATTCCAGACTGGATACATCTATCACTACGCATTTACAATGATCGTGGGGATTTTTGCGATTCTTACCTTGTGGTTATACTGAGAATTCTTCGCCTGTGCTCAATGATGCTGTCAATTCTTTTACTCGTAACAAATAAACACTAACAATTAAAACGGATTAAGCATGTTGTTTGGAATCCCACTTTTAAGTTTGATTATCTGGCTGCCAATCTTATTTGGTGTAGTCGTTTTTGCTACAGGCGGTGATCACAATGCACGGTTGGCGCGCTGTACAGCACTCGCAGGATCGATCTTAGGTTTCCTGGTCGCTATTCCATTGTATACAGGATTTGACCCTTCAACGAGTGCAATGCAATTTGTGGAAAATCACGCATGGTTTGAACGTTTCAATGTCAATTACCACATCGGTGCAGACGGTATTTCGATGCCGTTGATTCTGCTTAACTGCTTTATGACGCCATTGGTAGTCATCGCAGGTTGGTTGGTCATCCAGGAGCGAGTGTCTCAGTATATGGGGGCATTCATGATGATGTCGGGTATAGTCAATGGCGTTTTTGCCTCACTGGATGCGGTTCTGTTTTACGTTTTCTGGGAAGCATCGTTGATACCGATGTTCCTGATCATTGGTATTTGGGGCGGACCTAACAGAGTATATGCAGCGATCAAGTTTTTCTTATATACCTTACTGGGTTCATTACTGATGCTGATTGCTTTTATTTACCTCTATCAGTCTTCAGGAGGTAGTTTCTCAATCGCGGATTATCATCAGTTGCCAATCCCGTTAAATGCACAGATTCTGATTTTCATCGCTTTCCTGCTCGCGTTTGCCGTCAAAGTACCTATGTGGCCTGTACATACATGGTTACCTGATGCGCACGTTGAGGCGCCTACCGGTGGTTCAGTGATCCTGGCTGCTATCATGCTGAAGCTTGGGGGCTATGGCTTCTTACGCTTTTCTTTGCCGATTGTGCCTGACGCGAGCCACTATCTGGCTGAGATGATGATCGTGCTGTCATTGATTGCGGTTGTTTATATCGGCCTTATTGCGCTGATGCAAGCCGATATGAAAAAGTTGATCGCCTATTCATCTGTTGCGCATATGGGTTTTGTGACCTTAGGTTTCTTCCTGTTCAACGCATATGGCATAGAAGGCGCAATGGTTCAGATGATTTCACATGGTTTTATATCCGGTGCGATGTTTCTGTGTGTCGGCGTGTTATATGATCGATTGCATTCGCGCCAGATAGCCGATTATGGCGGTGTTGTCAATAAGATGCCTGTTTTTGCAGCATTCTTTATGCTGTTTGCGATGGCCAATGCCGGATTGCCGGGTACCAGCGGTTTTGTCGGGGAATTCATGGTAATCATGGGTGCCGTCAAAGTTAATTTCTGGTATGCCTTTCTGGCGGCAACAACATTGATTTTCGGAGCTGCTTATACGTTGTGGATGTATAAACGCGTCATTTTCGGATCGGTCGCCAGTCCCGCAGTTGAGGCGTTACAGGATATTTCAAAACGTGAGTTCATGATACTGGCCATACTGGCTGCCATGGTACTATGGCTGGGCGTTTATCCCTTCCCGTTGACTGAAGTGATGCACGCGACTGTAGATAATTTGCTTGATCATGTCAGTAACAGCAAGCTCTAATAATGATTCCAGAATAATAAATAATTTCTCGATATGAGGATGAGCGATTAATGAATTTTTTATCACCTGATTTTTCACCGGCTTACTCGGAAATTTTTATGCTTTTGATGGTATGCCTGATTATGCTGATTGATCTGGCAGCAGGTGAAAAAAGACGCTATATCACCTACGGACTGACTCAGGCGACGTTGATCGGATGTGCTGTCCTGACGTTTATTTCATTTTCTGAAGAGACTACGTTTACTTTTTCAGGCATGTTTGTCGATGATGCCATGGCGGATATTCTCAAGTTGATGGTATTTGCTACGGTATCGGCCGTGTTGATTTACTCTTATACCTATGTGCGGGATCGCGGTATTTTAACTGGAGAATTTTTCAGTTTAATTCTGTTTGCTACGCTCGGTATGATGGTGATGATTTCTGCCAGCCATTTTCTGACGCTTTATATCGGTCTGGAACTGTTATCGTTGTCTTTGTATGCACTGGTGGCACTGCGCAAGGATTCTCTCGTCGCAACTGAAGCCGCAATGAAGTTTTTTGTGTTGGGCGCTTTAGCTTCAGGTTTCCTGCTGTACGGTATGTCCATGGTTTATGGTGCAACCGGTTCGCTGCATATTCAAAAAGTGGCGGAAGCTATCGTCAATGGTGTAGGTAATCATGAGGTTCTTGTTATCGGTCTGGTATTTATCGTCGCGGGAATAGCATTCAAATTGAGTGCTGCACCATTTCACATGTGGGCACCTGATGTTTACCAGGGCGCACCGACAGCGATTACATTATTTATTGGATCCGCACCCAAACTGGCTGCTTTTGCATTCGTAATGCGCCTGTTGGTCGATGGACTAGGCGAATTGGTTGCCGACTGGCAGGGCATGCTCGTGATACTGGCCGTATTATCGATGGCTGTGGGTAATATTGCAGCGATCGCCCAGACTAATATCAAACGCATGCTTGCCTATTCAACCATTTCGCATATGGGCTTTATGATTCTAGGCTTTATCAGTGCTGACTGGAATGGCTATAGCTCTGCATTGTTTTATGTTATTACCTATGTACTTATGACACTCGGTATTTTTGCTTTGGTCATGATTTTGTGTCGCAATGGATTTGAAGCAGAAGAAATTTGCGATTTTAAAGGGTTAAGTAAAAGAAATGCATGGTATGCCTTCATGGCGATGATATTAATGTTTTCCTTAGCCGGTATCCCGCCGATGGTGGGATTCTATGCAAAACTGGCCGTACTACAGGCTGTCGTTAACGCCGGATTTATATGGGTTGCAGTTGCAGCGGTATTATTCTCACTGGTTGGCGCCTTTTATTATCTGAGGATTGTCAAGCTTATGTATTTCGACGCACCGGAGACAAATGAACCAATTATTGTTAAAGGTGATGTCAAACTGCTGATTAGCGCAAATGGACTGGCAATTCTGTTATTGGGAATATTTCCTCAGTCACTCATGGGTTTAAGCCTTTACGCAATTCAAAATTCGATGTGAAGCATAAATACAGGCCTGTACAAAAAGGTGCGGGCCTGTATTCAAATCAACAGAAAGCATTGACTTTCTGGCAGTCTTAAAAATTTCCTTACGAATTTACATCAATTATTTCTCTGTTGATCAATAAAAATGATGCATCAGTGAGAGTTATATATTGAGTTTCAGAAATTTATCCCCAGATTAAATATTCGTTAAATTTAAGGAGAGAACCATGCAAGCTGAAACAAAAAAAGAACATCTAAGTTTCCAGGCTGAAGCTAATCAGCTCTTAAAGCTGATGATTCATTCCTTATACAGCAATAAGGAAATTTTTCTACGTGAATTGATATCCAATGCATCGGATGCCGCCGACAAGCTGCGTTTTGAAGGGCTTGCCGATGCGGCCTTGTTTGAAAATGATCCCGAGCTGAAAATTAATGTCAGCTACGACAGTGAAGCAAGAACGGTCACGATTTCAGACAATGGCATTGGCATGTCAAGGCAGGAAGTTATCGATCACATCGGTACGATCGCTAAATCAGGTACACGGGAATTTTTTAATTCACTGACTGGAGATCAGGCCAAGGATGCGCATCTGATAGGGCAATTTGGCGTTGGCTTTTATTCCGCTTTTATCGTGGCTGACAAGGTGACCATGTTCACCCGGCGTGCCGGATTGACAGTAGAGCATGGGGTATGCTGGGAATCGGGGGGTGATGGTGAATATACGCTGGAAACCATCACAAAAGCATCGCGCGGTACGGAAATCATACTGCATTTACGCGAGGAAGAAGACGACCTCCTCAATGGTTATCGTTTGCGTAATATCATCCGTAAATACTCTGACCATATTACATTGCCCATTCTTATGAAAAAAGAAGAATGGTCTGATGATGAGAAGAAAAACAAAATTGCAGATGATGATGAAACCATCAATCAGGCGAATGCATTATGGGCGCGCCCCAGGAATGAAATAACTGAAGAACAGTATCATGAATTCTATAAACATGTTGCACATGATTTTGAGCCACCGCTGGCGTATGTTCATGCCCGGGTTGAAGGTCGCCAGGAATACACGCAACTGCTTTATATTCCGTCACGTGCTCCCTTTGATCTGTTTGACCGCGAGCACCGTCATGGAATAAAGCTGTATGTGCAGCGCGTGTTTATTATGGACGATGCTGAGAAGCTGATGCCTAATTATCTGCGCTTTGTGCGCGGGATTATCGACACGAATAGCTTGCCGCTCAATGTATCGCGCGAGATTTTGCAGGAATCCAAAGATATTGACGCAATCAGATCAGGTGCAGTCAAGAAAATTCTGGGATTGATCGAAGATTTTGCGAGCGGTGATTCAGAAGAAGCGAAAGAAAAATTTAAGACTTTCTACACTGAATTCGGTCAAGTGCTTAAAGAAGGGGTTGGCGAAGATTATGCTAATCGTGATCGAATTGCCCATTTGTTGCGTTTTGTCACCACTACCAGCGAAACAGATGAACCCACTTTGTCACTGGCGGATTATATCGGGCGAATGAAAGAGGGACAGGAAAAAATTTATTTTGTCACGGCAGACAACTTAAAAGCAGCCAGAAGTAGTCCGCATCTGGAAGTTTTTCGTAAAAAAGGCATCGAAGTACTGTTGCTGGCCGATCGGATTGATGAATGGCTGGTCGGCCACTTAACAGAATTTGAAGGGAAACAGCTGCAATCCGTTGCAAAAGGCGGTCTGGATCTGGGTAATCTTGAAGACGAAGCGGAGAAAGAAGAGCACAAAAAAGAAAGCACGGAATATCAGGATCTTACTGACAAAATGAAAACAGTGCTAGCCGACAAAGTAAAGGATGTTCGCATTACGTTACGACTGACCGAATCCCCGGCGTGTCTGGTTGCCGATGCGTATGATATGAGCGGGAATCTGGAACGTCTGTTAAAACAGGCGGGACAAAAAGTCACGCATACCAAGCCGATTCTTGAAATCAATCCACACCATCCGATGGTACAGCGTCTTAAAATGGAAGAATCACATTTTGAAGACTGGAGCCATATTCTGTTTGACCAGGCATTGCTGGCCGAAGGTGGTCATCCGGAAGATCCTGCAGCATTCGTCAGGCGTTTAAACGCGTTATTGTTGGTTCGATCTGCTTGACAAATAATAGGCATTCCAGTTGATTCGAATTCGTAACTTTTGCCGCCCCCGATCAGAATCGAGTTGGTTGGGGGCGATTCCTTCTAAGAAATCGCAATCTCTGCAACTTTAGTACAATTTTAAAGTCTATTCGAGAGTGTATAATTTGTAACGAGTTATCCAAAATAGATAGCTCATTCCCGAATAGGGGAACCAGAAGATGGTTAGATACAAAAAAGAATATCAGGCTAAGATATCTGCGCCATTTGCCGTTTTAAGTATTTGTACGGAAGAAGACTGGTTGACTGAGATTGATTATTTACCACTAAATACACCGTTACAGAAACCCGAGACACCATTAGCAAAAGAAGTTTGTGCGCAATTACAGGCATATCTGTCGAATCCGAAGTTTATATTTGATCTTTCTCTACATATCAGTGGAACGATTCATCAGCGTCGGGTGTGGCAGAAGATTCAGGAAGTTCCAAGTGGTCAAACCAGTAGTTATGCAGAGATCGCCGCAGTAATACATTCCGCTCCAAGAGCTGTAGGACGGGCGTGCGGCGCGAATAAAATTCCAATTATCATTCCGTGCCATAGAATCATTGCCAAGAATGGCGGATTAGGCGGTTTTATGAATGCCAGTGAAGGCGATCCTTTAGAAATTAAGCGATGGTTATTGAAACATGAAAGTATCTGAACAAAATGCCGGAATTCTCGATGAATTTTTTGACGCTTTGTGGCTTGAAGACGGCTTGGCGCGTAATACATTGCAAAGTTACCGCAATGACTTACAGGTTTTTGCAGACTGGCTCAGTCAACAACATAACGGGTATCAAAAAGAATCCATTATCGACGCGACGCATGCGGACTTGCTTGATTTCCTGGCCTCAAGAGTAGAGGCAAAGAAAAAGGCCAGCACCACCAGTCGGGAATTATCGAGTCTGAAGCGTTTTTATCGCTATCTGTTACGGCAGGGAAAAATAGTGGCTGATCCGAGTTTGAATATCGCCGCACCGAAGCTGGTACGCAATTTACCGGAGAGCCTGACGGAACATGAGGTTGAATTACTCTTGCAGGCGCCGAATCTTAACAGCTCGCTTGGCCTGCGCGACCGGGCAATGCTGGAAGTATTGTACGCCAGTGGGTTGCGGGTTTCCGAACTGATTAATTTAAAATACTCGCAGGTGAGTCAGGACATGGGCGTAGTGAGAGTCATGGGTAAAGGCATGCGGGAACGCCTGACACCGCTTGGCGAGGAATCCATGGAGTGGTTGAACCGTTACACGCGGCAGTCTCGTCCATTATTACTGCAAGGCATTGTTACGGATACCGTTTTTGTTACAGCGCGTGGTGGGGCGATGACCCGGCAGGCATTCTGGTATCTGATCAAGCGTCATGCCCGAGCTGTCGGCATATCCAAGTCGCTTTCTCCACATACCATACGCCATGCATTTGCGACACATTTGTTAAATCATGGTGCTGATTTGCGTGTCGTGCAGTTACTGCTGGGGCATTCGGATATTTCTACCACGCAAATTTATACCCACATTGCAAGTGAACGCCTGAAGCAGTTACACGCTAAGCATCACCCAAGAGGGTGAGCAGACAGACGCTGCTATAAACGTTGCTATTCTTCCCGGCGCAGTTGCGGGAATAAAATGACGTCGCGGATACTCGGGCTATCAGTAAACAGCATCACCAATCGATCAATACCAATGCCTTCGCCTGCGGTTGGCGGTAATCCGTATTCCAATGCGCGGATGTAATCAGCGTCATAGTGCATGGCTTCGTGATTACCCGCATCTTTTGCTTTGGCTTGTTCCATGAATCGGGTTGCCTGATCTTCCGGGTCGTTCAGCTCGGAAAATCCGTTGGCAATTTCACGTCCGGCAATATACAGTTCGAAACGATCGGTAACTTCAGGGTTATAATCATTACGGCGCGCTAATGGCGATACCTCGGCGGGGTAATCGACGATGAATGTCGGTTCAAGTAGTAAATATTCTGTTGTGTGGTCAAAAAATGATAATTGCAGCCCTCCGATACCGTCGTCCGGACTGTAATTAATTTTTGATGCGTTCATGCGATCAATCAGAAAATTACGGTCATTGAGTTGTGCTTCGGTATATTCAGGATGGAATTTCACGATAGCCTGCGTGATCGTCATGCGGGCGAAAGGGCGGCTGAAATCAATGGTGCGTTCCTGGTAAGTTACCAGGGTTGTACCGAGAACAGTTTGTGCCACAGTGCGCAGCATTTCTTCAGTAAAATCCATTAAATGCGTGAAATCCTGGTAGGCTTCGTAGAATTCGAGCATGGTGAATTCCGGATTATGCCGTGTGGAAATGCCTTCGTTTCTAAAATTCCTGTTGATCTCAAATACCTTCTCCATACCACCCACAACCAGCCGCTTCAGATATAACTCAGGGGCAATGCGTAAAAACAATTCCATATCGAGCGCATTATGATGCGTACTGAATGGCCGGGCTGTGGCGCCCCCGGGTATCGGGTGCATCATAGGCGTTTCCACTTCAAGATAATCCCGTGAAACAAAGAACTCACGCAGTGCTTGAATGATCTTTGAGCGCACTGTAAAAACCCGGCGTGTCTCTTCATTGGTAATCAGATCGAGATAGCGCAGGCGGTATTTTTGTTCCTGATCGGTCAGACCATGAAATTTTTCCGGTAAAGGGCGTAATGATTTTGTCAGTAACTGCAGGTGGTTAACCCGTATCGTAAGTTCCCCGGTCCTGGTTCTGAACAGCGTGCCTTCAGCGCCCAGGATATCGCCCAGATCATAATGTTTAAATGCGGCATATTCCAATGCGTCGATATCATTGCCGGAGATAAATAACTGTATGCGTCCACTCATGTCCTGAATGGTTGCAAAACTCGCTTTGCCCATGATACGTTTGAGCATCATACGCCCAGCAACTTTAACGCGTATGGGTGATTCTTCCAGCGCTTCCTTGGGATGTTCGCTGTATTGTGCGTGTAATGCCGCGGCCAGATGTTCACGACGGAAAGTATTCGGAAATGCATTTCCATGTTGTCGTAATGCGGTCAACTTGGCGCGGCGCTCGGCGATAATCTGGTTTTCTTCCTGTAGCGGTGAAGCGGACGAGTTTTCCTGAGTCATAGTTGCGTGTGAGTTTAAAACGAATGAATCGACCTAAGAATAGGTAGAGAAGGCATATATTATACGCGTTGCAGTTTAATTTACGTAATCCATTTTGTGGCGCTGAGTTGACAATAGAGTGGCCATGGTTGTTCAGGCCAATCTTGCGGCGAGCTTGCCGTGACCGCGTACCAGATAATCCTCCGATTGCATTTCCATTAATCGTGAGACGACACGCTCGAATTCAAAACCGATGTTTCCGGCGCGATACAGCTGCTGGGGCGGAGCCGCCGCTGAGCACAGGAATTTGACGTTATGCTCATATATGGCGTCAATAAAGTGCATAAAACGGGTAGCCTCATTGGCGTTTTCATGCGTGAACTGTGGAATTGCGACTATGATAACGGTGTGATAAGCTTTTGCCACAGCGAGATAATCGGCCGGCCCTAACGGATTGGCGCACAGTCTCTTAAACGAAAATACCGCCACGCCGCGTGCTGATTTGGGAACAAACAACTGGCGCCCTTGCACGATCAATTCTCCGCTCGGCACTTTTTCACGATCTTCGATACTGCGATCCGTTAAGCGAAAAAAAATAGTGGATAATGCCGCTGTCGTTGTCTCATTGACCGGGTAAAAGTATGTTTCCACCCCCTTAAGGCGCTCGTAACGATAGTCTATGGGGCCGTTCAGTGGAATGATCTCCATCCTTTCCTTGACACGATCAATGAATGGCATGAATCGATGCCGGTTCAAGCCATTTTTATATAAATCATCCGGTGCTCTGTTGGATGTGGAAACAACGACCATACCTTGATCGAATAACGCCTGGAATAGCCGCGTAACAACCATTGCATCGGCAATATCGGTTACCTGTAATTCGTCAAAACACAGTACAGTCGCAGTGCTGGCGATTTGATATGCGATGGCAGGCATCGGATCATCCAGATCCGTTTTCCTGGCAATAACCCTATGCGATAAAGCCAGTTTGCGCTGCTGTGTCGAAAGACCGTGCCAGGTTTTCAGGCGCGCATGGATGTCCAGCATGAATTCCTGAAAATGTATGCGCCGTTTAGCGGAAAGCGGCACGGTTTCATAGAATAAATCCATCAACATGGATTTTCCACGGCCAACCCCGCCGAAAAGATAGATACCTTTAGGCGGCTCCGGAACGTCATCAGCGTGGGAAAAAAGACGGGTAAACCAATTGCTTTTACGCCTATCAGGGCGTGAATAATGCAGCAATGCAGCATGCAATTGTTCCAATGCATGAATTGCATTGGCCTGATCAATATCCGGTTTGAGTTCACCGGATTGCATCAGGATTTGATATTCAGTATAAGGTGTGTTTTTTTGATGGGTCATCATAATGGCTAAATTGATAGCTCAAGTAAATCAAGGACACACTGATCACGCGTATCCCGCGTGCGGGGAGTAAAGAAAAAATGAAATGTTAAACCAGTTTCTTCTGTAGAACATGAGAAGTTCGTATTTTCTGTTGATATACTTCAGGCTGCTGATTCGAATTTAAGGGCGTACATTCATGAGTGCTGTTTTTCTCGATTTTGGTTCTGTTACCCGCGGCGACATGGACTGTACCGCGCTTGAACAGGTTGTTTCCCCATGGCAATATTATGATGAGACCGACATCGATCAAGTCATCGCGCGTATTCGTGGCGCGGAAGTTGTGGTCTGCAATAAATTTTCTTTGAATCGTGAAATTATCGCTGCGACGACACATCTGAAATTAATCTGTATAGCGGCAACCGGATACAACAATATCGATCTTAAAACAGCTGCGGAACGTGGCATCCCGGTTTGCAATGTGCGGGGTTACGCAACGCCGTCTGTCGTACGGCATGTTTTTATGCTGATGCTGAATCTGACAGGTCATTTTGAAGATTACCGGCAGCTGGTAAAAAATGGCCGCTGGCAAGCCAGCCGGCATTTTTGTCCACTGGATTTCGGCATTGAGGAATTATCAGGCAAAATACTGGGCATTATCGGTTACGGCGAATTGGGAAAAGCGGTTGCCAATGTCGCCAGGGCATTCGGGATGCATGTATTCATTGCAGAGCATAAAGGACTGGCCGCAGCGCGTACAGGCAGAGTGCTTTTTGATGAAGTTCTGCAACAGTCCGATTTTATTTCGTTGCATTGCCCGCTGCTGGAAGAAACGCGCGGAATAATAGGCCGGCGGGAATTCGAGTTAATGAAGCCATCCGCCTGCCTGATCAATACCGCGCGTGGCGCCCTTGTCAATGAAACCGACTTGTTGCATGCGTTGTCCGCTAACCGTATTGCCGGTGCAGGTCTGGATGTTTTACAGCAGGAACCGCCAGACAATGAAAACGTGTTACTTCAGTATCCGCAATCCAATTTAATTATCACGCCGCATGTGGCCTGGGCCAGCCGGGAATCGCGCCAGCGTCTGCTGGATCAGATTGCCGATAACATCCGCAATTTTTATCACGGTAGACCATTTAATCAGATCACGGATGCTGTACAGCATTGATGCAGCGAAGAATGCGGCTCAAAGTGTATCGAGATAAGTCACGACTTCATTGATCGCGGCATCAAACTGAATCAGCAGGGGTTCCAGCGATTGTTTGTCATTTCTCTTGCCAGCCTGTTCCATTGCAGCACAGATTTCACCCAGTTTTAAAGCACCCACCGAGCGTGATGACGATTTAAGCTTGTGCGCGATTGAGCCAACGGTTGTTATTTGGCCATCCTGGAATGCCGCTCGCAGTTCTGCGGCTGTTTGTGCAGCATTGATGCGGTAATCGTGCAGCATTTCCTTAATGATTTCCGGATCGTTTCCAACGAACTCTTCGAGGATATGCACATCAACAGGTACTTCCGCTGCGGGGGCTGCTGTTTCAGCGGGAGATGCAGCCGACGATGCATCCGCGTCCTGTTTTGATCGCGCGTCTTTATTTGAATCCGCTTGATTTGTCGGGAGGTATTTTTCCAGCATTGCGCGCAGATCTTCAAGCTGTACCGGTTTGCTGAGATAATCATCCATGCCGGCATTGATACAGTGTTCTCTTTCGCCTTTGAGCGCATTGGCAGTCAGCGCAACAATGGGGATATGGCTTGTTCCGGACTCGAGTCCGCGAACGCTTCTGGTCAACTCAAAGCCATCGATTTCGGGCATATGCAAGTCCGTCAATATCAGGCCGTAATGGCAGTTCTGCCAGCGTCCGAGTGCTTCGCGCCCATCATTGGCGATGTCGGCGGCATAACCGAGTAGTGTCAATTGTTGCCGGATGACTTTCTGATTGATTTCATTATCTTCGGCAACCAGAATCAGTTTGCCTTGCTGTAAAGCTTCTTCACGCGACATCGGTGATAGTGCTGTCGTGTGCGTGACAGGTGCAGGCAGGCTTGCTTCTTCGGCTTCGGTTCTTCCGGCTGCCAGCGCCATGGCTCTCAGCAACGATTGCCGGTACATTACGTCCCCATCCAGGGTAACGATGTCGATATCTTCGACACGTGCCTGTTTGCGGCGGCCACGTTTAATAATAATAAAATGCGGTTCCAGACGGGAGCGTAATACTTCGGATCGCTTATTAAAAGCAATACGGAGTTCTTCTAGCGGTGGTTCATAGCTTCCTCCGGTATCAATCACAATCAGCCATAAACCGGCTTTCAGATGTTCGATATAGTGTTGCGCCGCTGTTAAATCGGAAACCTGATCAACAGAGGCGCCCGCGCTTTTTAAATAGACCGCAAGATCACTGCTTAATCCTTCATGGTTGCCGAAAATCAGACACGTGAACCCAGCCAGCTCGGTTGCTTTGTGTTTGACATCATCGGTGTCGGGTAAAGGTTTGAAGGGCATCTGAATGACAAATGTGGAACCTTGGGCAGGCTGGCTCTGCACGGTGATTTCCGCATCCATCAATTCCGCCAGATGGTGAGAAATGGCCAATCCCAGACCGGTGCCACCAAAGCGGCGTGTGGTTGAAGGATCCCCTTGGGAGAAGGATTGGAAGAGCTTATCCAGTGTTTCCTTATCCATACCGATACCATTATCGGTAACCTGGAAGGTAACGACAACTTGTTCCGGCTCGGATTCGGTCAGTATGACGCGTACGGAAACTTTGCCCGGTTTCTCCTGTTTGCTGGAAAATTTGATGGCATTATTGATAATGTTGACGAGTACTTGCCGAATCCGTAAAGGATCGCCCAGTACATTTTCAGGAATGGAGGGATCAATGAATAAAGTCAATTCCACATTTTTGCTTTGCGCGAGATGCGCCAGCATACCGCAGGCATTTTCGACGACACTGGCCAATGGCATAGGAATTTTTTCGATTTCCAGTTTTCCGGCTTCAATCTTGGAAAAATCCAGAATATCTTCAATAATAGCCAGCAAAGCATATGCCGAGTCGCGTATCAGGTTGGCCATTTCCATCTGATAACCGCTCAGGCTGGTTTGTCTGAGGACATCTATCATTCCGATGACGCCATTCATGGGCGTACGGATTTCATGGCTCATCGCGGCGAGAAATGCAGACTTGGCTTTATTGGCCGCCTCCGCATCATTTCTGGCCTGTTCCAGGTCCTTCATGATGCGCACATGTTCCCGCATATCGCGCATGACGCCTGTAAAATGCCGTTCTTGGCCTACATAATATTCGCTGACAGCGAGGTAGACCGGAATGAGTTTACCGTTTTTATGAACGGCTTCAACCTCGCGACCCAGTCCAATGCCATGTGCGCCTTTGAGAGCAGGGCGCCCGACATATTTCTGGCCATGCCCGGTTTTACAGTAGCGTTCCATATAATGTACATGCTCGGAACGATCGGGTTCAGGCACCAGAATAGCGACATTCTTTCCGATGATTTCTTCCGGTGTATATCCGAACAGTCTTTCAATGACCGGATTGGCGGAAAGAATAACGCCAATCGGATCAGTGGTTACGACGCAATCAACCATATGCTCGACAACTGAACGCGTTTCTTCCTCTTTGAGCGCCAGAACTGTATTGGCGTATTGTAAATCTGAGGTACGGGCTTCCACCCGGCATTCCAGTTCCTGATTGAGTTGGCGTAAATTCTGCTCGGCGTTTCTGCGTTCCTGATTACTGGCATTCAAACGCTCAACCATGATGTTGAATGTGTGCCCCAGCTGCCGCATTTCATTCCATCCGGCAATCGAAACGCGTTGGTGAAGATTACCCGCGGCAATTTCCAGCGCGCCACGGTTCAGTTCCTTCAATGGCACGACTACACGCCGGTTGAACAGAAAAGCGCCGAAAATAACACCCAGCAAAGTAATGCCCAGAATAACCAGACTGTAATATTTTATCTGAATGACATTGGCAAAAGCTTCATCAACATCCTTTTTGACGACAATGCCCCAGTTCATTCTGGGCAGATAGCGCCAGACCGCAATGACTTCATTGTCGTAAAAATCCCTGATAATGGCTTCACCGGACTTGCCGGACAGCGCATTCTTCAGGGCGATTGAATAGGGCATATTCAGTGAGATCTTACGTTTCAACGCGGCATCGGGGTCGGTACTGAGCGGCGCCATAATGAGCGCTGTATCTTCGTCTTCAAGCCGTGCGACCACGGTATCACCCGTCGCACCCAGGCCGATATTGTTGGATAACACTTCGAACACATGCTCGCTATAAAACTGTAATGCCAGCACGCCTTTTATTTCCGCGTCAATGATGATGGGGAAACCGATAAATGCGGCTATGGCGCCATAAGAGGGCTCATAAAATTCAAAATCCGAGATCGAGCTTTCGCGATATTGTATGGCATGGCGTGTGACCTGGCTCAAGCCGGTGTGACTGTAACGCCCTGTGAACAGATTGGTGGCGAAATCGGATTCGTGGCTTTGCGTATAGACAATATCGCCTTTCACCGAAATCAGGAAGACATCGTAGTAACTGGCATCTGTGACAAAACGTCCGAAATGATCGCGGTATTGGGCGTCGAGCTGGCGGTAGGCATCCGAATCAACGCCATGTGCTTCAAAAACCTGTGGAAACTGGATCATGGCATCGCGTGTTGCGGAGGTATCATGCAGTAAACTGGTGTCAAGCAGGCGTTCTTTGAGGTAGGTATCAATCTGCTCGACTTTTTTATCCGCCATGGCGGATAAATTTTCGATAACAGTTTTCTGGATTTCATTTTCAAAAGTATGCAGAAAACTGTTGCCGATGAGGACGATAGGCAACAAGGAAACCAGCGTAAACCAAACGGCGAAACGTTGCGTGAGTGAAGTAAATTTCATCTGCATTTCCTCGCAATCGTGGAAACTGTGTTACAGTAAAATTAGCCTGTGGATGATCCTTTGCCTTTGTGCTCTGTGCGTGCTTTGTGGACTAAAACGGTCACTGTAAGCCATAGTAGCAGATATCGGGGCCGGTTGTCCGCGATAAAATGTACAGGTCGATTCTTTTCCTATTGTTTAATATCATGGCAGTGAATACATTTCAATTGCGTATCGTTAGCTGGCATGACAGTGCAGCAGCGTTGCGGGACGTGCGGGAAACGGTATTTATTCTTGAACAGCGGGTGCCCGTGGCGCTGGAATGGGATGCATTTGATCCGGTAAGCGTTCATGTGCTTGCTACTGCGCCTGACGGGAAGCCGGTGGGCACCGCGAGACTTTTGCCGGACGGCCATATCGGTCGCATGGCGGTATTGAAAGCATGGCGTGGCGAAGGGATTGGCAGCGCCATGCTGCGATGTCTGCTCGACAAAGCCAGACACAGCGGCATGACGGAAATCAAACTGAATGCACAGGTTGCCGCGAAAAATTTCTACGCAGGATTTGGTTTTCAGGAAACAGGCGACGAATTCATTGATGCGGGCATACCGCATATCAGCATGTTTCTAAAGATACCGCAGGAATCGGCTGGCTAATATCGTCCGGATTGCTGCCATTCGCGTTCGAGCGTATCGGAAGCTTCTTTCCACTGCGTGGTCACGCGCTCCAGTCTCCGGTTCGCCTCAACTGATTTCTGCCGCGCGGTTTCGACACCTTTTTCACGATCGGCTAATCGTCTTTGGGCGGCCTGCAGTTCTCTTTCCGCATAAGCGACATCTTTCTGCAGATTGTCAGCTTCTCTTCTGGCTTGCATCATTTGCTCGTAAGCCGCATTCGCGCGTTGTTGGAGTTGTTGGATCGATGCGCCGACTTCGGCATGGGAAACTGGAATAGACAGACCGAGTAGAAATATAATCAAAAAAATTTTCATCCGGATTCCTTGTTTGATGGGGCTGATGATTCGTGAGACCAACGATTGATACATTGCACGTCATCATCCGGGTATTCGTTATTTTCGTCAAGAATGAACAAATGTTTTTTGCACTTTGTCCACGATGAAGAGACAATGCGTATTTTAACCAAACATTTTGATTGGAGCATGTTATACCAATGAAACTATTTGTCTGTCCGGAAGGAAATATTGCACGTCACTTCAGTTATTTGATTGTATCGGCAGCCGCGCTGTGGCTGATGTTACTGGCGACATCGGTTCAAGCGAGCTGCGAAGGCTGTCTTTGCCCTGGCGATCCGTGTCGGTTATGCCCGTTGCCCGCCGTGGAAAATGACACGATTAAAGCTGATGAACCTGAAATCTGCGCCAGAATCCGCGCCAGAGTGCCGCCCACGTCAGCACAGCCCGGCGCCAACGACTATTTTCCCAGCCTCGATCAATCCGTTGCCGCCTGTGTCAGCGAAGGGGGTGATGTCATCCGTAACCGGCAGCGCAGTGCGGAATTTCCATCCCGGTTTTATTGCAAGCCGCCGACACCTGCGGTGAGCCGGTAAATTGCAATGATTACCGTCATACAACGTGTCAGTATGGCGAGAGTTACCGTGGATCATCAGGAAACCGGCGCCATTGGTCTGGGTATCATGGCGCTGGTTGCCGTCGAAAAAGAGGATACGGCAAGAGAAGCGGAGCGGTTGCTGGAACGCCTATTGAATTGCCGGATTTTCCCGGATGAAGACGGACGCATGAATAGGAGTCTGCGTGCGATCGGCGGCGGATTACTGCTGGTTCCCCAGTTTACACTGGCAGCGGATACCAACACGGGTAATCGCCCCAGTTTTACGAGCGCAGCATCGCCGGAAAAAGGACGTGAATTATTTGCCTGCCTGCAATCCATTGCGGACAAAGTGTATCCGGGTACGCAATACGGACAGTTCGGTGCGGATATGCAGGTCGCGCTGGTCAATAACGGGCCGGTGACGTTTATTTTACGGGTTCCGGCTATATGATTGTTTGCTGCGGTTTTTCGAGGAGCCTTTTTCCTTTTAGTTTTCTTTTAGTCTTCTTTCATTTCTTCAATCAGCAACTGCAATTGACGCAGGCGCGCTTCGATAGACGATAACTGATAAAAATCGCCGTTATCGTGTTTTAACGCAATTTGCAGTTGTTCAACTGCGGCATCGTAAAATCCCTGGCGGATATATACTTCGGCCTGCGCGCGATGCTTGAGCATAGCCTTGTTCTGCATTGTGTAGGCGCGTGCCTGCAACTGATAGAGCTGGATGTCGTTGGTATGCAACTGCAATTCACGGTTAATGAGTTCCAGTGCGCTGTCAACCTGCTGGTTTTGCAGCAATGCATTGGCATAACCATGAATGAGCGCTTTATGCTGCGGGTAGACTCTGAGTGCGCTGCGGTAAATATTGATGGCATCATCGTACTGATTGTTGGCGAGCCTGACCGCAGCCGCCAGCGTTTCAATCATGGCGCCGGCCTGAAAGCCTTTATGTTTGATATTGATGGTTTTGCCCAGCAGATGGTTATCCAGATGCGCACCGCCTGCAGGATTCGTATCGATCAGGCTGTATAACACGGTCAGTTGTTCATTGGCTTCCCTGTTTTTTTTGTCGCGCAACAGCGCATGCGTGTAGCCGTAACGTTCAGCCGCTTCATTGCTGTAGCGTCTGTCGTTCAGACGTGCTCTGAACTGACTGACAGCTTCGCCGGATTTACCCTGCATTGCACGCAATTTTGCACGTATCATCTGAAAATCAACGCTGTCCGGTATCTGGCGATAAGCCATTTCATGTGTTCTGTTCTGGATGTCGGCAATACGTTCGTAAGTGATCGGGTGCGTGCGTAAATAGGATGGCGCACCATTTTCATAAAAACGGCTGGCTTTTTGCAGGCGCTCAAAAAAAGCCGGCATACCCTGAGGATCGAAACCTGCTGCAACGAGGATACCTAGGCCGACCCGATCAGCTTCCTTTTCATGCCGACGTGTGAAATTCAACTGTGATTGTATCGCGCCAGCCTGCGAAGCAGCCATAATGGCCTGACCGGCCTGCGGGTTTGAGCGGGATGCCAGAATGGCAACGGCAAGTGCCGCGAGTGAGGCGAGCATCGTGTATTTCTGGCTCGAAATCATGCGCGCGAGGTGTTTCTGTGTGACATGCGCAATTTCGTGCGCCATGACGGCGGCAAGTTCTGATTCGCTTTGCGCCGCAATGATCAGGCCGCTGTTAAATCCCATGAAACCGCCGGGCAGGGCAAAAGCATTGATGGTGGAATCCTGCAGGGCGAAAAATTCAAAAGACTGGCCTGGGCTGGTTTCGGTTGAATGGTTAATCAGTTTGTGCCCCAGGCTGTTGAGATAGCCGGTGACTTCCGGGTCATCCAGGTAGCTTGGATCGGCGCGTATCTGGCGCATGATCTGCAAACCGATCTGCCGTTCTTCGCGCGGGGTGATTGTGGCCTGCGAAACATCGCCCAGGTCCGGTAATTCATGGGCAAGCACATTGACCGGAAAAAGAAGTGTCAAAGCGATGATGAAACAGATGATTCGCATGTCGATAAGATAGCGGTTTCGGGGCTAAGTTCCATATCCGCAGCTAATTGCAGTAACCGTTATTCTGATACCATTTTACAGCGTCTTCAAGTGCATACCGGGCCGGGCGGAATGTATAACCGAGTGTTTTCATGGCTTTCTCGCTGGTAAAGAACATCATTTTTTTCGCCATGCGGATACTGTCCAACGTCGCCCGAGGTTCCTTGTGGGTGACGGCTGCGATTTTCTCCATACACCAGGCCACGGGCAGCATAAGATTCGTCGACAGATTGATGCGTTTTTTGTGGAGCCCGATAATATCGTCAAGTGTTTCCAGTACTTCGAGTAAAGACAGATTGTCGCCGCCGAGAATATAGCGTTCGCCGGTTTTTCCCTTCTGGCACGCCAGCAGATGGCCGTGGGCGATGTCATCGACATGCGCGATATTCAGGCCGGTATTGACGTAAGCGGGCATTCTGTTGCGTAGCGTATCCAGAACAATACGTCCGGTCGGTGTCGGGCGTATGTCACGCGGGCCGATCGGTGTTGATGGATTGACGATAACCAGTGACAATTGGTGCTGATGGGTTAATTCCATGACCATTTGTTCGGCAATGTATTTTGAGCGCTTATAGTGACCTTTGATCTGTTCCAGGCTGACGGGCGTTTCTTCATCAGCCGGTGTGCCGTTGGCTGTCAGTCCCAATGCCGCGACGCTGCTGGTATAGACAATGCGTTTCAATCCGGCATTGGCGGCAGCGATGATCAATGCTTTGGTACCGTGTACATTGATGTCGTACATGGTCTGTGGATCAGGTACCCACAGGCGGTAATCCGCAGCGACATGGAAAAGGTAGTCACAGCCTTCGACCGCTTTTTTCAGTGAGTGCTGATCACGTAAATCGCCCTCGGTAATTTCAACCGGGAGGTTTTCGATATTGCGCCGGTCGCTGTTGGATCTGACCAGAAGCCGCACCTCGTGTCCTGCTTCCAGTAAACGGCGCATCACTGCTGAACCTAGAAAACCTGTTGCACCTGTGACTAGCGATTTCATAGGAAAGTTTCTCTGTGTCGTATTGGATCGTCAATAATGATTGTCAGCGTTTTAAAAACCATTCATCGGATATCGCCGTTTCCGGAAGATTGCGGGACGTTGTTTTGAATAATAGTTTCAGAACACTGTCGTTACCTGCAAAGAGGCTTGTGGTAAATACAGTTGTTTTGACTGCGCGCCGTGTGATTTTGACCTGCGTACCTGCTTTAAAATCACGATGCCTGTTGATTTTGTTCAATGTCAGTACCGCCATGCCGAGCGCCCACAGGCAGAATTTGCGTATTCCTGTTTCATGCGGTGGAATCATGCAGGTGTATGTCAGTGCGTTCTTCAGGTGTTTTTTTGCAATGCCGATGAGGTCGCCCAAGCCGTCTTCAAACCGTGTGTCTAAATAATCTGAACGAAGGTCTCTGAGCACAAAACCATGTTTCAGAAAAATATCCTGCGGCAACCAGCAGGCGCCGCGCCTGCGGTCATCCCAGATATCCTTGAGAATATTTGTCATTTGCAAACCCTGCCCGAAGGAGACGGCCAGATTCATCAGCTCGGGCTTATTGCGCCGGATTGCTTCGGAATAATCGCAGAACAGTTCCGTCAGCATCTCGCCGACAACGCCGGCAACGTAATAACAGTACAGATTCATGGCCGGTAAATCCGTAAGGCCATCCAGGGTTTCGGTATCCTGAAAATCCGCCATCCCGCGGCTCATGATGCGCACACAACGCTCCAGCGCTTTGCGTTGCGCCGTATTAAAGCTGTGGGTGACGCGAATAACGGCGGGGGTGTTTTTGATTAAGTCATGCTCAGCCGGAATTGTGTGATCGGAAAGCAGGGGATACAGCGCATCGGCAAATTGTTCCGCCGCAATATTTCCGCAGACTACTTCGGAGAACATGTCGGACAATTGGCGCGTTTGCGCGATGGTCAATGCATTATCGTCTTCAATCGTATCGGTAATGCGGCACAGCAAATACGCATTACCGATGACCTGCCTGAGCGCCGTAGGCAACTGCGGGATAGTCAGGGCAAAAGTCCGTGACACGCCATTTAAAATTTCATCCTGATACCGTGTGTCAGCTAAACTGGGCGATTGATTGATCATGATGGATACATTGAGCATGAGACCTGCACATATTAATATTTTCCGTCCTGGAATTGGAACAGATTTAAAACTGTTTCAGTCCGGCTGGCGGCTATGTTTGCAGAATGACTTCTGATGCGGTCAATTGATCAATGGTTTCACGTGCCCGGATCAGGTGAACCGTATCGCCGTCCACCATGACCTCCGCCGCGCGCGGACGGGTGTTATAGTTGGAACTCATGCTCATACCGTAAGCCCCCGCCGACATGACGGCGAGGAGATCGTCCGACTCAAGAATGAGTTTGCGGTCATGACCGAGAAAATCACCCGTTTCGCAGACCGGACCGACAATCTGATAATTGCATAAACTGCCTTTTCTCTTGGTAATCGGCAGGATCTGGTGATAAGCCTTGTACAGCGAAGGCCGCATCAGATCGTTCATGGCGGCGTCGACAATGGCAAAATGACGTTCCGGCGTATGTTTGATATAAGCCGTGCGTGTTAATAACAAACCGGCATTTCCGACCAGAGAACGGCCAGGCTCTATGAGCAGGCGCAATTTGATCGGGCCCAGTGTTTTACGCAGTGCATCAACATAATCGTGTATTGAGGGCAGCGCTTCGTTTGTGTAGCGTATGCCCAGTCCTCCGCCAAGATCCAGATGGGTGATCTGCAAATTCTGAGCGCGCAGCCGGTGCAGTAAACTGACCAGCTTTTCGCCAGCCTGAACAAAAGGATCCAGTTCGGTCAATTGCGATCCGATATGGCAGTCCACACCGATAAACTGGATATGCGGAAAAATATCCGTCGATAAATAGATTTGTTCCGCTTCTTCAATCGGAATGCCGAATTTGTTTTCTTTCAATCCGGTTGAAATATAAGGATGCGTTCTGGCATCAACATCGGGGTTGACCCGCAGGCTGACCGGCGCAGTTTTATTCATCGCTGCGGCAATCTGGTTGAGTAATTGCAGCTCGGCGATGGATTCAACGTTGAAGCACAGAATGTCGGAAGCCAGTGCCATGCGTATTTCATCCGCCATTTTTCCGACGCCGGAGAAAACGGTTTTACCCGGATCCCCGCCCGCTTTAATCACTCTTTGCAATTCGCCGCCGGAAACAATGTCGAATCCGCTGCCGAGCCGCGCGAGCAGGTTCAGAACAGCAAGATTTGAATTGGCTTTGACAGCATAGCAAATCAGGTGGTCGTCATTGGCAAAGGCGCGTTCAAACTCATGGTAAGTTTCCGTTAAAGCGGCCCTTGAATAAACATAGCAGGGCGTGCCAAATTTTTTGGCGATGGTTTCCAGTGATACGGATTCAGCATAAAGCGTGTTTTGTTGATATTCGAATTGGGGAAAATCATTCATTTTTCGTTTTCATCTTTCATGGTGGCAGCTGCAGGTGGCGTTGTCGGCGTCATCGATACCACAGGCACTTCAGTGTCTGGGATATAAAGCGGACCTTTGTTGCCGCAGGCTGTCAGTAAAATCAGTGTAAAAATGGCAATAGCAGGCATGAACACGAATCGCATCAATAAATGCATAGAAACGCTCCTTAAATAATCAGGTTGGGATATTCGCATAAGAAATATCAGGATTTGTTTATCTTGTCATTATAGTCATGCCATTGATGTGTTTCGCCGTCAGACTGCAAGAATTGCCCGTGTTGTCGATGGGGCATTATAAACAAAAGCAGGGGGTATATGGACTGAACATCCAATTTTTCGGCTAAACGATGACTGGCAACCGGCTAGAAATTGTCCACTGCGGAATTCAGCCATGCCACAAGTTCATTCACCAGCCGGTTACTTGCGATGGTAAAACCGTCGACTGCGCCGACCGCATCAGCGGTTGCTGCTGTGTGGGTCGTGCTGAAGATTTCCTGGGCAACCAGGCGGTGTGCATTGTTGACGAGGCTTGCGCGAAAGCGTATGGAGACATAACTGTCGGACAGTGTGCTGAAGATCTGCGAAAACTCTTCAATCTCAATGTGCAATTCATATTCCACGATGGCGATACTGCTGTCTTTGATGACCAGATGGTGCGTATCGGCGGCAATTTTCTGCTTGATTTGCTGCGTCAGCAGAAATGCAGGCGGAGAAGACCAGCGGCTGTTGGCGTAAGTGTAGGACTGTGCGGCGTTATGATAAGCTAGACGGTAATGTATGGTCGGCGTATCCAGCCATGAAGGCGTTGTAACCTGAGGGACAAGTATTTTTTTTCCGTTTTTGACGATGTGCTGTTCCGGCTGTTCTGCGGGTAAAGAGGTATAAGCGGGGGTATAAACGGCAAAATTGTAAATTGCCGTGGAGGAATCCGGCTTGGGTATGACCGTGCATCCTGTCAGCAGCAGTAATCCAAGAACGACGGTTATGGGTGTTGATTTTTTCATCGGCTGTTTCCTGAAGGTGCAATAAAACCCTCTTCACCGGGGCCGGGCAGGGATGGTGGTCGCCCGAACAAAAGCATTTGGGGGTTTTCTTCCAGCTGCTGCAGAATGCGATCCAGGCTTTGTGAATTGCGTACCAGACCGTTACTGACTTTGCGCAGTTCCGGAATGGTGGTCGCCATTTCCTGTGCCGTTGTCGTCAGGCTGTCGATAATACCGCCCTGTTCATTAACTTTCCGCATGGATAGACTGATTTCTGTGAGCATATCGTCTAAATGTCCGACCAGAATGGTGGATTCCCGGGTCAAATGTGTAAAGGATTCGAATCCGGGCTGTACATTATGCGCGATATCGTCAAAACTCCGCGTCACTTTTTCAATGTTGCGCAGTATGTTTGAAACCTGTTCCTGATTGTCATCGTTGAGCAGCTGGTGTACTTTGATAACCAGTTCATTGACATTATTGAGAATATTCTGACCATAGCCGGTGACCTCATCCAGCAGCGAAGGGCGCATCGGAATTTGCGCTTCTTCGGGCAGCATATCCGGAGAAATTTTAGCGTCGTTTCTGAGCTGCAAATACGCCAGCCCGGTAATGCCCTGATATCCCAGTTGCGCATAGATATTTTTGGGTAGCTTGATACTGCCGTCAATCGCGATATCGATAATAATCTGCTGCCCGTTTTCAGGATTAAAATAAATGCGGTTGACTTTGCCGATATTGACACCGCGATAATATACGGATGCCTGAAGACTCAGCCCGGTAATCGATTCCTGGGTAACCACCTGATAGTGGTGATAATCGATTGCGTCGCCCTTAAACCATTGGGCGACAAAAAGTGCAGCGGCGCCCAGACAAATGACAAAAAGACCTGCCATAAGGGCATGTGCCCGGTTTTCCATGATTATTCCCTGTTATCGATAAGTTGATGTTTATTGCGCATTGTCTTGAAAAAATTTGTGACGAAAGGATGAGGGTAGCGGCATACCTCTGCGAGCGTGCCTGCCGCGACCACTTTCCGGTCGGCCAGTACCGCGATGCGGTCTGACAGGGCAATCAGCGTGTCAATATCATGTGTCACCATCACGATGGTTAAATCCAGTTCACGGCGCATCTCCAGAATAAGCTGTACAAAGCTTTCGCTCAATTCAGGATCCAGACCGGCTGTAGGCTCGTCCAGAAACAGGAGTTCCGGATCCAGCGCAATCGCCCGCGCCAGTGATACGCGCTTGATCATGCCGCCAGATAAATTGGCGGGCATTTTGTACGCATGCTCCGGCTCGATGGCGACCATGTTCAACTTGGTCAGCACGAGATCACGGATCGTGCGTTCGTCCAGCACGCGCAGTTCGCGCATCGGCAGTGCGACATTATCGTAAACAGTCAATGCGCTGAACAAAGCGCCTTGTTGAAATAATACACCGGTACGGTTACGAATGCTTTTACTCGATGCAACACCGCAGTCATAGCGTGCGCTGCCAAAAATTTTGACGCTGCCGTACGTCGGTTTTTCAAGACCCAGCATCTGGCGCAGCAGTGTCGTTTTCCCGCTGCCCGAACCGCCGACCAGCGTCAGTATTTCTCCGTGTTTGACACATAAATCCAGATCCTGGTGAACGACATGCTGGCCAAACCGGGTATGCAGTCCTTCAATTTCGATAATAAATGACGCGTCATCCATAGATTTACCTGATGATGCCGACATCCGAGAAAACAATCGCAAAGATGGCATCGATGATGATGACGATTGTAATGGCCGTGACAACCGATGTCGTTGTGCCTGCGCCGAGGCTTTCGGTATTCGGCTTGATTCTCAGGCCAAAATGGCAGGCAATCAATGCGATGGCCATACCGCAGATAGCACCTTTTCCAAGCCCCAGCCACAGATTTCCGATCGGCACCGACTCCGGCAGCGTATGCACAAAATAATGGTAACTGAGACCCAGCTGGATTTCAGCGGCAACCATCCCGCCAATCAGCGCGATGGCGCTTGTCCAGAGCACAAGGAGCGGCATGGCGAGTCCCAGGCCGATGATTTTGGGAAAAATCAACCGCTGACTATGCTGTATACCCATAACAGTCAGTGCGTCGAGTTCCTGCGTGACACGCATGACACCAAGTTGTGCCGTCATCGATGAACCGGAACGACCGGCGACCAGAATGGCGGCCAGCAGCGGCCCCAGTTCCCGGATAATGCTGATACCGAGAATGTTGACAATGAAAATATCCGCGCCAAACATCTGCAACTGTTCGGCGGAGAGATAACTCAGGACGACGCCGATCAGGAACCCGACCAGCGCGGTTATCCCCAAAGCCTGCATGCCAGTGCGGTATAAATTGGCGGAGATTTCACGCCACGGAATCAGCGCGGGGTGACGCAGAAAAAACAGACTGTCCAGCGTGAGCTGGCCAATCATCATGATCATACCGACCAGGTTTTCCCATAATAATAAAAACTGTCCACCGATTGCCCGTATCGGCCAGAGCAGGTTTCTTTTGTTGGATTCGGGTATTTTTGCAGGCAGGCTCTCGATGCGCCTGAGCATTTTTTCATGTTCCGGGCGCAGGATTAAGCGGTTCGGTCGTTTTGCACACCAGGCATTCCACAACAGTACAATGCCCGCAGTGTCCATGCGCTGGAGATGACTCAGATCCCAGCATATATCCGCATTCCGGGCATGCCGAGAAAGCTCGCCGGACAATTGCCCGAATTTTTTATCCAGCGCGACCAGTGTCAGATTACCTGTGAGGATGAGGCGTTGTGAAGCGCCGTCGTCGACAAGTTGATACCAGTCGTTAACCGATTGTTGTTTGTTCATGGGCGATGCGGTTGCAGTCTGGCTTTTTGATGCATAAGACGCTGAAAATGGTAAAAAGGCTTTTTCGTGCATGCACAGTTACGGACGCCTACTGTATATCAATTAACCTGCTGACTTCAAATAATTTATGGAATTACGGAAAGAAAGCTAAAAACGGCCGCAGAAATTACCGTACCTGTGCCATTTCAGTTCGGGATAATGCAGGGTTGGTGGCAAAATAATTTCGGATACCGGAAAAAATCGCATTCGCCATTTTGTTTTGATAAGTCTTGTCGATCAATTTCTTTTCTTCATTCGGATTGGTAATGAAAGCAGTCTCAACCAGAATGGAAGGAATATCGGGCGATTTCAGCACGGCAAAACCGGCCTGTTCCACGGTTTTTTTATGCAACCGGTTAATCTGACCGATTTCCCGCAACACAAATTCCGCCAGCCTGACGCTGTCATTAATGGTGGCGCTCATCGATAAATCCAGAATGATTTCGCGCATATCCCCCGGCTTACTGGCAATATCCACGCCGCCCACGAGATGGTTGTGCGAATGGTTAGCCTGTTTAGCGAGCCAGTTTGCCGTGGTCGATGTGGCGCCATTTTCGGAGAGGGTATAAACCGACGAGCCGCTGGGATGCACTTTTTCACTACCGTCGGCATGAACGGAGACAAATAAATCCGCTTTATGCTTGCGCGCGATGGCCTGTCTTTGATGAAGATCCAGAGAATAATCGCCCGTCCGGGTCAATACCGCCCGCATATTCGGCTCTTTATCGATAATGGCTTTGAGCTTTCTGGATATGGCGAGCGTAATATCCTTTTCTTTCGTGCCCCTGCCATTTTTGGCAATTGCCCCAGGATCATGGCCGCCGTGGCCTGGATCGATGGCGATGGTGATGATTCTTTTTTCCGCGCGGGATTGGGATTGGCGAGGTTGCTGTGCAGGCTTGCGTAACTGGGCAGCCGCATAGCTTTTAGGAGAATCCTGCGCAATGACCTGCGGTGCAGCGCTTTGTGCTTGTTGTACTTGCTGTGTCTGTCGCGCCTGTTTTGTCTGCTGCTGCGCCTGTTGTACTACTTGTTGCGGTGGTTGTGGCTGATGTGTCTTCTGCGCTTGCTGTATCTGTTGTGGTGCCTGTTGTATCTGCGGCGACTGTTCTGACTGCTGCTGTTGCGGGCGCGATGGCGATGGCTTTTGCGGCAGAGGAGGCTGTGCAGCAGGCTGAGGGTTCATCAGCGTGGCTACGAGATGGTCGAGCGCATCGGTTTCACTGACTGTTGTACGGGCAGCAGCAGGCGGCACTTTGGGAGGATGCCTGGGCGCATTCGTGATAGCCACCGCTTTGTCCGGACGGTGAATATCCAGTATCAATTGATAACTACGGCCATTTTTGGCATCTACGGCGGAAGTGCGCGGCACAACGTCGGCCTTGATATCCAGCACTACGCGAATGACATGCGGCTGAAACCGGCCATAGCGGATGCGTTCGATATGCGGGTCAGCCGGGTTGATTTTTCCGGGCAGGGATTTAATCGCGTCATTGAGCGGGATATGTTCAAGATCGACAACAACACGGCTTGGATTGCTGAGCATGCTTAATGTATACGCAATCGGTCTGCCGGATTCCAGCGTGATGCGCGTGGCGTGTTCGATTGATCCGATGTGCGTTGCGGTGATTCCGGCACCTTGCGTCGCAGCGGCGGTGTTGTTCAGCGGAAGCAGACAAAACAGACAGACCAGCAAGCATATCCAGCGTTGAAAATGGCGTGCAGCACTGACACGCAGTGCAGCAGTGCTGCTGAGCGTTATTGCGGCGATGTTTCTGTTTGTTTCGGCCATTGCTGTAGACATTGCTCTCCTGTTTTTGTACCGGCAAAAATTGTAACGTTACGACCGGATTCGAGAATCTGAAGATTAATCGTTATATCCGCTTCGGGCAGCAACCCCGATACTTTTTCCGGCCATTCAATCAGGCAAATCGAATGCGCATTAAAGTAATCCCGAAATCCTGCTTCTTCCCATTCATAAGGGTCATTGAAACGATAAAAATCAAAGTGATACAAGTATAACCTAGAAAAATTATAGATTTCAACTAAATTATATGTCGGACTTTTGACTGCATGCTGATGGCCGAGTCCGTGTAAAATACCGCGTACCAGCGTCGTTTTACCGGCACCCAGATTGCCGTTGAGAAAAACAGTCAGTCCGGGCTGTAAAACAGCCGCGATTTTTTTACCCAGAGCCAGTGTACCTGCCTCATTTGCAAGAAAAAAAGTTAGACCTGAATCTGAATGATGAATACCGTGCAAGACAAAACCTCCTCGAATAAGGGTGACAATCCCGAAATGGATACCGCCGCGCTGGTTCTGGAAATCAAAGCTTGGGGCAGGGCGCTCGGTTTTCAGGATATTCGCATCGCCGATGCCTGCGCGGATATGTCTGCGGCGGAATCCGGCATGTTTCAATGGCTGGACAAAGCATATCATGGCGAAATGGATTATATGGCCAAACATGGCACTAAGCGCTCCAGGCCGTATGAGCTGGTACCCGGCGCGCAGCGTGTTATTTCAGTACGTATGAATTACGCGCCGCCCAAAGTGGCGGACAGCTGGTCGGTGATCAATCGGGGTGATAAAGCGTTCATTTCGCGTTATGCGCTTGGGCGTGACTATCACAAGGTCTTGCGTGCGCGCATGCAGAAGCTGGCCGACCAGATTCAGAATGCCATCGGGCCATTTAATTACCGCGTTTTTTCAGACAGTGCCCCGGTCATGGAGATCGAATGGGCGCAGAAAGCCGGGCTGGGCTGGCGTGGCAAGCATACATTGCTGTTATCGCGCGAAGCCGGTTCGTATTTTTTTCTCGGTGAAATCTACACGGACCTGTTGCTGCCGGTCGATGAACCGATTGGCACCAGAGGGAGTTTCTGCGGCAGTTGCACCAAATGTATCGATATCTGTCCGACGCAGGCGATTGTCGCACCATTTAAAGTAGACGCGCGGCGCTGTATTTCCTATCTGACTATCGAACTGAAAAGCAGTATCCCCGAACCGCTGCGCCCATTGATCGGTAACCGCATTTACGGTTGCGATGACTGTCAGCTTGTCTGCCCGTGGAATAAATTCGCGCAGATCACCGACGAACCCGATTTTCATGTACGCAATGGTCTGGATGACGTCACGCTGGTTGAGCTGTTCCGCTGGAGTGCGGAAGAATTCGAAGCCAGGCTCGCGGGCAGTCCGATCCGGCGTATCGGTTATGCGCAATGGCTGCGCAATATTGCCGTGGGGCTTGGCAACGCACCCTACGCGCAGGACATTGTTGCGGCACTGCGCACGCGGCTGGATGATCCATCCGAGATTGTGCGCGAACATGTGCAATGGGCGCTGGATCAGCAAACAAAAAAATCAACAGGGAGTGTATAAGTTTATGGATCAGGAACGCCTATTCGGGACGCCGTTAAATCCGGGCGCAATCAAAGTCATGCTGCTGGGCAGCGGTGAGCTTGGCAAGGAAGTCATCATCGCGTTGCAGCGGCTTGGCGTGGAAACCATCGCCGTGGATCGCTACGCGAATGCGCCGGGGCATCAGGTTGCGCACCGTGCGCATGTGATTAACATGACCGACGGTCTGGCGCTGCGCGCGTTGATCGAGCAGGAAAAACCGCACATCATTGTGCCGGAGATTGAAGCTATCGCTACCGACATGCTCGTGCAGATTGAACGCGAAGGGCTGGCCACCGTCATCCCGACCGCGCGCGCCGCGCAACTGACGATGAACCGCGAAGGCATCCGCCGCCTGGCTGCGGAAATATTGCGACTGCCCACATCGCCGTATGTGTTTGCCGACACCCTTGATGAATTGAGAAGCGCAATCGATGAACAGATCGGCTATCCCTGCATCGTCAAACCCGTCATGTCGTCATCGGGAAAAGGGCAATCCAAAGTGGATTCCGCCGCCGAAGTCGAAGCCGCATGGCACTATGCCGCAAGCGGCGGGCGTGTCGATCAGGGGCGTGTGATTGTCGAAGGCGTGATTCAATTTGATTACGAAATCACGCAGCTGACCGTGCGTGCAAAGAATGCGGATGGCGGGATCGACACGCATTTCTGCGAACCGATCGGACATGTGCAGGTGCATGGCGATTATGTCGAAAGCTGGCAGCCGCAGGCCATGTCGCCCGCCGCACTGCAACGCGCGCGCGATTTTGCCAGGCGGATTACCGATGAACTCGGCGGTCTTGGCATCTTTGGCGTGGAGTTGTTCATCAAAGACGATGACGTCTGGTTCAGCGAAGTCAGTCCGCGCCCGCACGATACCGGCATGGTGACGTTGTGCAGCCAGATTCAGAGTGAATTCGACCTGCACGCACGCGCTATTCTCGGCCTGCCGGTAGACACAACGATGCGCGCACCCGGCGCCAGCGCGGTGATTTACGGCGGTATGGCAGCGAAGGGTATTGCATTCAAAGGCGTGCAGGATGCTCTGCGTGTGCCGCAAAGCGATATCCGGCTGTTCGGCAAACCCGAAGCCTTCCTGCGCCGGCGCATGGGCGTGGTGTTCGCCAACGGCGGTAATACCGACGAAGCCCGCGTGCGTGCTAAACTGGCGGCCGGTAAAATCATACCCATTACCAATTCATAAGGGCATTTCTAAAAATTCAAAGTTTTAAACAAAACGAGGCGCGAGCAAAAAATGTTGACGCAGCATATGACTGATATGTAAGGAAACATTTTTTGTGAGCAACAAAGTGTTGTGACAAAATCTGGATTTTTAGAGATGCCCATAAACCAAAAAAACAAACTGACAGGAAAAAACATGACTATTGCACAACTCAACGCCGAATACGGCATCGCGGGAAAAGTTGAATTTATCGAAGGCAACGGCGGGCTGACCATGATCCGGGTCAACACGCCCAAGGCCAGCGCGCTGATTTCCACGCACGCCGGGCAGGTGCTCTCGTATCAACCGGCAGGTGAAGAAGACCTGCTGTTTTTAAGCAGCAAAGCCTACTACCAGGACGGTAAGGCGATCAAAGGTGGCGCACCGATCTGCTGGCCGTGGTTCGGCCCCGACCCGGAAGGCAAAGGCCGCCCCGGACATGGTTTCGTGCGCAACCGCCCGTGGAATGTCATCGGTACGGATGCGCTATCCAATGGCGATATCCGAGTGACGCTTGGCTTAACCGATACCGCCGAAACCCAGGCCATCTGGCCGCAGGCGTTTACCCTCACGCAGGAAATCGTCATCGGTGATTCGCTCAACCTGGCCTTGATCACGCGCAATAACGGCACAGAAACCTTCGGCATCACACAGGGTTTCCATACCTATTTCAAAGTCGGCGACATCGCGCAAACCAGCGTGCTCGGATTGCAGGATTGCAGCTATATCGACAAAACGGACAACAGCGCAGAAAAAAAGCAGACTGGCGAAGTCGACATCGCAGCCGAAGTCGACCGTATTTACCAGAATGTCGGCAATACGCTGATCATCGACGATAAAGTGCTTAACCGCTGCATCCAGATCCTGTCGCAAGGCAACAAAACCGCCGTGGTGTGGAATCCCTGGGAAAAAATTGCCAGAGAAATGGCCGACCTTGAAGACGCCGATTATCAACGCTTCATCTGTGTCGAAACCACCAACGCGGCGGAGGATGTCATTGGCGTTACGCCGGACAGCGAATTCAGGCTGGTGGCGGATTATCGGGTGATACGGTGATAGCTCATGACTTGCGTGATAATCACCAATAGCCGTTGTAGAGAATTCTAAAAATCAGGTGGTTCGATATGGCTTGTCGTAAACACGTATTTTTCTTGATTCGCGACCTGAGTATACCGCTGTACTCAAAATTATTGTTAATTCTGAATTTGATCCTGATTTTGCACAACTCCTTTTTAGAGAAATTAGGTTAATTAACAAATAAATAGGGGAAATATCACAAATGTCCAGATGGATTGAACACTTTAATGCGCATCCCTTTCAAGTTACTTGGAAAAGTCTCAAGGAAAACTTGGACAAAGCAAAAGTAGATGATGAAACTGTGTTTACGAGCGTGATGGAACTTGCGAGATTAAAGAAAGTGATTCAGTATCTTGATGATGTGATCAATGCCATTGATCCTGAACTTATTCCTGCAAGCACCTGGGATAACTTTGATAGTCAGGCTAGGCCATGTCTCCAGCATATCAGTAGTTTCAATAATAATAGAAATATCGCTGATATTAATCAGGCTAACGCACATGCGGATAATTTGCTTACTTACATACGACCCTATGAAATTGCACGAGGCAAAGTAATTAATGCCATGCAAAGAGCATTCAAAAATTACGCAAATACGATAGATGAATATGCGGAATCATTTCGTGAGAAGGCTACAAATCTAGTAAATAATATTCAAAGTCATACGGAATCTTCTGAGGAAATTTTCGATGTGATATGCAAAGTAAAGAATCAGATTGATGAACTAAAAATTGAATTGTTTGGTGCGAACGAAGAAGACGGTATTCGACAAAGAATTAGAGATCTCTCGGACCAGATTGATTCTAAATATAAAAATATCAATGAATATTATAATGAAATCTTGATTGGTGATGAGAATAATCTCTCAACCAAAAAGGAGATATTACAAGCCAAAGAACAAATACTTCAGGAACAGACAAATATAGAAGATTTACGGGCGTCTGTTTCTAAAAATATAAGTGATCTAAAAAAATTTCATGCAAAAGTATTTGGTGAAAAGATAGAGGAGGAAAAACATACTGGTGGGCTGTCTAATGAATTAGACAAGTTAAAAGATGCACTTACAAAATTTGAGATCGAGCAGAAAGAGAAATATTTAGCATTAAATGCGGAAATAAATTCCTTGTTGCCAGGTGCTACAAATGCTGGATTAGCAACTGCATATAAAGAATTAAAAGATTCGTTTGACAAACCAATTCAACATTCAAGTAACGTATTTTATTGGTCAATTGGTTTTCTGGTTATTGCATCTATATCACTTACTATAAATACTATCGGTGGTGATTCATGGATTAAATTTGTTAAGTTCCAAGACTGGTCATTTGTTTTACAAGAATTAGTATACAAATTACCGTTTTATGTTCCTATTTTATGGTTAGCATTTTATGCAACAAAACGACGAAGCGAATATCAGAGATTGCAACAAGAGTACGCACACAAAGAAGCATTGGCCAAATCTTATAATTCATATATGAAACAAATCCACGATTTGGGTGGAAAAGATTTGACAATGCAGAAAGAATTTATAATGAAAACTATTGATGCAATAGCATATAACGCATCATCAACGCTAGATGGAAGACACGGGGATAAAATGCCAACGCAGGAACTCATTGAGAAGCTTGCAGCAGAGTTGGCAAAAACACAAGTGCTTCAAAAATCATCTTGATGATGATAATCCTTTTCGGAAAATAGCTGGGGTCGGCCCACGTAGGCCAATGGAATGGACTCCTCCCACCCAACGGCATCGTAATGTGCCAGACTAAAGATTTTAGTAATCAAAAAGCAGGAGGAGTCAAATGAATATTACACGGATAGGTATAGATTTGGCAAAACAAGTATTTCAGGTTCATGGAGTGGACAGAACTGAGAAAGTAGTGGTACGTAAGCAACTGCGCCGGTCACAGATGCTGGATATTTTGGCAAGCTTGCGCCCTGTCTGGTGGGTATGGAAGCCTGCGGTGGAGCGCATTACTGGGGTCGAGAACTGAGTAAATTGGGTCATGATGTTCGATTGATGGCACCGCAGTACGTCAAGCCGTATGTGAAGAGAGGCAAGAACGACGCCAACGATGCGGAAGCGATTTGCGAAGCGGTTGGACGACCGAACATGCGTTTTGTAGCCATCAAGCTGATCGAACACCAAGTTGTTCAAGCGGAACATCGGATTCGTGCGCGGTTAATCAAATTACGCACGGTGCTGAGCAACGAGATACGTGGTCTACTGGCTGAGTTTGGGATTGTGTTGGCGACATCGATGGGAAACTTACGTCGAGCGATACCGGTATTGCTGGAAGACGGAGAAAACGGATTGCCGGGAAGCTTTCGCGAACTATTGGCCGAACTAGCACCTGTCGGACTTGATCTCCGTTTGAACAACACGAAGTAGCATTTTGTTGAAAAAGGTGTCGAAAGGATCATTTTTGATGGTTTTTCTCCTGTTTTTTGCTCAATTTCCTGTTTGAATGCGCAATGAGGCCATGCGTTTCAAATTCCACGCCAGGCAAACCAGGGTCCATTCTCCCTTGACCTTATCCAGACCACGCAGTGAGAATTGCCGGAATCCCATCACGGATTTGATGATGCCAAACACGGGTTCGACGGTTTGTTTGCGCAGTGCGTACAGTTTGCGTCCTGCCTGGCTTTTCAGTTTGTGTGCCATGCGTTGTGCCGGGCTGGCGTTGTCTGGCAAGGCAGGAGGTTCGGTGAACCGTTCAAACGGGCCGGGGTGGGTGATTCGCGCCCGACTGCCATCAGTGGTTCAATACCGTGTGCTTCACAGGCTGCCGCATTGTCTGCGCTGTAAAAGCCGTTGTCGGTCAGTAAATGTTCGATCTTCCCCAGTGCGGCAGGTAATTGTGTCAGCTGATCGAGCATCGGTTTGACTTGTTCCCGGTCGTTACAAGCTTGTTGACTGCCGGTGCAATGATCAGCATGCTGTCCGTATCAACGACCGCCTGGGCGTTGTAAGCCTGTTCAAATCCACCGCCGGAAACCGGCATGATGCGTGATGCTTCGTCTGTCAGGTTGATCTGATCTTTGCTTGCTGGCCCGGCTGTAGGCGGTACAGGTGGTTTGCCGCCCGGTTTTTTGCCGCTTGTTCTGGCTTTTTCTTCCCGCCGTGCCAGTTTATCCTGATATTCAGCCAGTTCCCGTGCATAGCGCTCTTTTGCGCGGACTTCAATCTTTGCCAGGGCTTGTGCCAGGGCAGCAAGGCGCTCTTTCCGCCGTGCGATTTCTTCCGGCAGATCCATGCCATCCGGCACGGCGCTCTGATCCGCCTGTTCTGCCTGAATCATTAATTGTTGCACTTCCTGGCGCAGTTGCGGTTCCAGTTTATCAATGTGTCCGCAAGATAAAGCGCTGTGGCGCGAGGCATTGGCGTGTATTTTGCTGCCGTCCAGGCTGACGCATCCCAGCTTGAGCACCTGCATCTCACGCGCAACCAGCAATACCTGCACAAACAGTTCGGCAAATTCATCCAGAAAACGACGGCGGAAGGTCGACAGCGTGTCATGATCAGGGTGCTGGTTGGCCGCAATAAAACGAAAAGCCAGCGAGTCGTAAGTGGCTCGCTCGATTTTACGGCTGGAAAACACGCCGGTTGCATAACCGTAAACCAGCAGCGCCAGCAGCATGCTGGGATGATAAGCTGCACTGCCGCGCCCGGCATAAGCACGCTCAAGATGTGCTGTGGAAAGATTTTCCACCACCTCAACTATAAAACGCGCCAGATGATTCTCCGGCAGCCATTCATCCACGGATGGTGGCAGTAAATATCCCGTACCATGATCTACCGGGCGAAAGCGACTCATATCAATATCTCGCAAACAGAAAAAACATATTATCCCTTAATCTGTAAAGTCCGACAGGCTGCTAGGGCGATATGAATCTTACGCGCGAAATCCATCATGGCTCGGAAGCTATCACTATCCAACCGGAAGCCGGATATACGGAAGCAGTTGCACCTTGGAATCATCACAAATTTTGCTCGTAAAACGGGTGGAGTCCATATACGGGAGAGTCCATATACGGTTAGTGAAGCGTAATCGGGCTTTTTGCTTGGTCCGGTACTGCCTTCGAGGTTTGGTGTCTGCGATTCTCGTTGTAAAACCGGATACAATTTTGCCAGTTATCAAAAATAGCCGCTGCAAAGATTTCCAATAACACTGATATAAAGAACGCGTGTGCGGAAATTCTATAAACGGAGTGGTCTTGGTATGATGTATCGTACGCATTTATTTTTTGTACTCCGGTACAACTGAATTCAGGAGGAAGAAAGTCTGTGAAAATCACATCAAGCATTTCACTTTGGTCATCCATTGCTGCGCTGGTCGCAATACTCTTCGTATCCAGCGCTAACGCCGAGCCTACCTATACACTCACGGAACTTTCATTGGGCGGGACATGGGGCAGCGCCCTGGGTATCAATGAGGCTGGACAGGTGACAGGAAGGTCGCTTGATGCACAAGGTAATGGTCAAGCTTTCTTTTACGATCCTGTCGCGGGAATTCAGGCGATTTCTCTGGGTGGGACCTGGAGTGCTCCTTCCGCAATAAGCGAGACCGGGCAGGTCATAGGATATTCCCAAGATGCCGCTGGGGGACAATCGGCTTTTTTCTATCGGCCTGGCGGTATATTGGAATATCCCGGTTTGGGCGGTGAGGATGAAAGGCTTCTGGGCTTCAACCAAAAGGGGCAGATCATCGGTGCATCAGTAGGTGCGGAAGGAAAATCCCATGCATTCCTTTATGATCCGGTACGCGGTATTCAGGCACTTTCCCTTGGGGGTAGTGAAAGCTATGCCAGTGAGATCAACGAAGCCGGACAAGTCATCGGTTCAGCGGAAAATGAAGCGGGTGAGAGTCAGGCATTTATTTACAATCCGGTACAAGGAATACAGGAACTCTCACTCGGCGGTAACGCAGGAACTGCCAATGCCATCAACGAGGCGGGACAAGTCGTAGGTTCCTCCAGAGACGCCGCCGGTGAATCCTACGCTTTCTTTTTCACCCCGGAACACGGAATGCAGCAGGTTTCTTTCGGCGGTGCAAGTGGAGTCGGTTATGCGATCAATGAAGCTGGGCAGATGACGGGGCAATCTTTAATTTCAGGCCGGGCTTTTTTTTATGATCCCATTCTTGGAATTCAAGAGCTTTCTCTTGGTGGCTGGAGTCTGCCGGAGATGCTGACCGAATCCGGTTTCGTGACAGGCCGGTCGGCAATTGCTGAGACTTTTCCTTCTGATGTTCATGCTTTTCTTTTCAATCCCGCGTTGGGTATCATGAGTATTTCTCAAGAGGGGGCATCGGTACAGCCTTGGGACATCAATGAGGCCGGTCAAGTCGTTGGCGTACACATGAATACGGCCAGTCAATCACAGGCTTTTTTCTATGATCCCGTCCTGGGGATCCAAGAGCTTTCCCTGGGAGGCGCTTCAGGTCTTGCTACCAAGATCACGGAATCGGGTTATGCAATCGGTTACTCGGCTACCGTTGCAGGTGAAACCCATGCCTTTGTTTACCATCCGTCATTCGGAATTCAGAAACTATCCTTGGGGGGCCACTGGGGGCAGTCACAGGATGCGAATAAGGCCGGGCAGGTGGTCGGCATCTCCGTGACCAATGCTGGCAGTATTCACCCTTTCCTTTATGATTCGACCAATGGAATAAAAGATCTTACGCCTTCGACCGAGTTACCCGACTTTTTTCGACTATCGATTCAGGATTCGGGGATAGTCTTTATAGATTCATCTACCGACCATACTTCCTCGTTCAACCCTCATGTGTATTATCCTGACCGCGGATTGGTGGAGCTCACTCTCGGTGGAAACAGAGGTCATATCAAGGGACATTCCATTTCAGGATATATTGCCGGTTGGTCAGAAAATGAAACCGGGACGTTGCAGGCATTCTTGTATCATCCACGTACTGGCATCCAGGTGTTACCCACCGATGAAATCACGATCTGCCAGCCTTCACTATTCCCCATTCCTGTTCCCGCCAGGCGTATTCAGGCCGAATGCGAAAGTATTTGGGGAATCACGGAGGACGGGTTGGTGATCGGTTACTCCAGCGCTCCCTTTGTATACAATCCCCGTCGTCTTGGAAACATCAATCCCATTACGAACCCTCTTTCCCTTGGAGGTCCATGGAGCCATGCATACGCCCTTAACAGCAAGGGATGGATCGTAGGGCAGGCGGTAGACGATACTGGCCAGGCTCAGGCCTTTTTCTATGATCCTGTCGCAGGAATACGTCCCCTTTCTCTCGGAGGAACCCAGGGCAACGCTTATGACATAAATGAGCAGGGTCAAATCATTGGTTGGTCACAGGATACGTCGGGTGATGTTCAAGCCTTTGCCTATGACGCGACTGACGGCATTCGGCCACTTTCGTTGGGTGGCCGCTTTGGTTATGCAACGGGGCAGAGTGCGAAACATGTGATTGGAGAATCGGAGAACGCGGCAGGGGAACGTCATGCATTCCTGTATGATCCTCTGGCAGGAATGCAGACCCTCACACTCGGCGGAACAGGGGGGCACGCCGACGACATCAATGAGGCCGGACAAGTGGTCGGGTGGTCGGAAGACTCATCCGGTGTTGTTTATGCTTTTCTCTACGATCCTACAGAAGGGATTCAACCTTTGTCACTTGGTGGATATTGGGGTTTCGGTTACCGAATCAACGCGTCAGGCCAGATGATCGGACGATCCCAGAACGCATCAGGAGATGTCCAGGCTTTTTTCTATGATTCCGTGAACGGTATGCGTGAGCTCTCTCTCGGGGGAAGCTGGAGTATCGCGACGGATATCAATGACGCAGGGCAGGTAGTGGGTTATGGACAAACCGCCAGTGGCGAGATCCATGCCTTTTTGTATGATCCAGTTCACAGTCTCAGAAACCTCAATGACTTGGTAGGAGACCGAAAGGGTTTCGTGATTCAAATCGCCCGCTCCATTAATGAAAAGGGCGAAATCCTGGCTGAAGGCGCAGCGCCGGAGCAAAACAAGTATCAGCCTCTTTTGCTTCACATAACAGAGGTGCTCTCGCAGGATTAACAGACTGTTGAAAAACGATCTGCGTTGCCGTTGCGGTGTTAAAAGCAGGCTCAAAATACTCATTTATCGGGCATAAACTCCGCTTCGTCACCTGTTTTTGCCTTGCATCGGCGGCCTTGAACACACTTCTCAACAGCTCTATTAAGCCATTCATATTGATGCTGTCAGTTGTTGCGTATGCGCGGCATACCCAATAATCCAAGAAAACCGATGCCTAATAACGCCAATATAGACGGTTCAGGTATAGATTGTATGGATGGGTCAGGCATAGATATAGGACTTACGGATTCAACCATAAAAACAAAATCATTGTAATCCATGTCACCTCCGCCGGGCAGATCTTCCCATGCCATGATATATTCATTCGTGCTCCAGACACCGGGAAGCGTTGCGGGAAGATCAATAGTATCAGTACCTTCTCCTTGAAAAGCGACCATGTGATCAATACCGTCGGTATTTAGATCTTTATCACTGTAAAAAATAGTTGTTCCGGTATTCAAAAAATAGCCGAAAGCATTGCCTGCAAAATCAATGCCTGTATCCGTAAAGTTGATGATTACCGAACCATCGTTTCCCAAAGTCAGCAATTTTTGTGCGCCGGAACTTTCTATTCCTGAAAACAGCGTAACCATTTTAGATGGATCCGTCGCATCATAAATGCCGACGGTGTTGGTATTGGCATTGCCGGCAAGTTCGATAATGATCTGGGCAAACGAACCGCCGCTTCCGGATATTTGCCAGTAGCTGTCGGAACTAAGCTGATCCGTATTGACATTTATGCTGCTGGCATTATTGACCGGTGCTTTGGTTATATTATTTAAAATGGACTGGAGAGATGCACCGCCATCGCCAAATGTAACCGTGGCATGCGCTAATCCTGCAGTGGTCATGCCTATTGTAACGGCGAGTGTTGCTGTCAAAGTCAAACGTGTTTGTTTTTTCATTTGCGGTGCACTCCTTTGAGAATAGATTCAAAACGTGTTAATAAAAATACCGTGCATGTTGTTTACTCCCGGATTCATGGTCAGCGGTAAACAGTTACTGAAATCATTCTCTGTAACGCGATGGCCGTCATCTCAATCATCAATGCAAAAATGCATAAGCAACATTTCTATAGGGGGCTATCTTAATGATTCGGAATTGTTAAGCTATTGGACAATGGTACGAAGCGGGACAGAATGCTTTAACAGATTGTTAACGTTGACTCTTTCCAGAATGCTGCGGGACTAAACAGGTCATGCCGCTACTGCGGTTTCTAGCGCAATATTGATAAAGTGGAATTTGCAGGCGTGAAATGGCATATTACCGCCAACTGTGAGCGTCGGTTGATGTGACGTGACTTAAACCAGGAATAATTTTTTAGCTTTATAGATACCGCTGCTTCTGACAGACAATCCGGAAGCGGCATTTTTTTGAGGTACAACATTATGAATCAACTGACTAAGCATATACCCTGGATTATATTTTCACTTGCCGGTGCATTTGCGCTGGGTGTTATTGCGTTGCGGCAGGGCGAATCCATCAGTGCAATCTGGGTCGTCATCGCTGCGGTCTGCGTGTATATCATCGCATACCGTTTCTACAGCCTGTTTATCGCTAACCGCGTACTCAGGCTCGATATAACGCGCATGACGCCGGCACATAAATACAATGATGGGCTGGATCATGTGCCGACCAATAAATATGTATTATTTGGCCACCATTTTGCGGCGATTGCTGGTGCGGGTCCTTTGGTCGGGCCGATATTGGCGGCGCAAATGGGCTATATGCCAGGTATGTTGTGGCTGCTGGCGGGGGTTGTCTTCGCCGGGGCGGTGCAGGATTTTATCGTTCTGTTCATTTCAACACGTCGTGATGGCCGTTCGCTGGGTGATCTGATCAAATCGGAACTGGGGCCTATCCCTGGTATGGTCGCATTATTCGGCGCGTTTTTTATCATATTGATTCTGCTGGCGGTGCTCTCGCTGATTGTGGTCAAGGCGCTTGCCGAATCTCCCTGGGGAACATTTACGGTAGCTGCGACGATTCCGATTGCCTTGTTCATGGGCATTTATATGCGCTATATCCGTCCGTGCGCCATCGGTGAAGTTTCATTGATCGGTTTTATTCTGCTGATGCTGTCCATCGTTGGCGGCCAGTATGTGCAGGAGATTCCGGAACTGGCGGCTGTTTTCACGTTAACCGGTGAGCAATTGACCTGGCTGTTGATCGCTTACGGGTTTATTGCTTCTGTGTTGCCGATATGGCTTTTACTGGCTCCCCGCGATTATCTGTCGACTTTTTTGAAGATTGGCACGATTGTGGGGTTGGCCATCGGCGTCATCATCGTTTCTCCGGAACTGAAAATGCCCGCTTTTACGCAGTTTGTGGATGGTTCAGGTCCGGTCTGGTCGGGTAGTCTTTTTCCATTTCTGTTTATTACCATCGCTTGTGGCGCAATCAGCGGGTTTCATTCGTTGATCGCATCCGGCACCACACCTAAAATGATCCAGAACGAAACGGATGCGCGTTTCATTGGTTATGGCGCGATGCTGATGGAGTCTTTTGTCGCGATTATGGCGCTGGTTGCCGCCGCCGCACTGGAGCCGGGCATTTATTTTGCCATGAACAGCCCCGTAGCGATCATCGGCACCACAGCGGAATCGGCAGCGCAAACGATCGCGCAGTGGGGTTTTTATATCACGCCGGAGATGATCACGCAGACAGCGCATAATGTGGGTGAACACACCATCATTTCACGAACCGGCGGCGCACCGACACTGGCTGTCGGCATGGCGCAGATTTTATCGGAAGTCATCGGCGGCACGGCAATGATGGCGTTCTGGTATCACTTTGCGATTTTATTTGAAGCGCTCTTCATCCTGACTGCGGTCGATGCCGGAACCCGTGCCGGCCGTTTCATGCTGCAGGATCTGCTCGGTAGTTTTATCCCAGCGATGAAACGCACGGATTCTATCGTCGCGAACCTGATCGCAACGGGATTGTGCGTTGCCGGGTGGGGTTATTTTCTGTATCAGGGTGTCGTCGATCCATTGGGCGGTATTAATACCCTGTGGCCGTTGTTCGGTATTTCAAACCAGATGCTTGCAGGGGTGGCGCTGATTCTTTGCACCAGCGTGCTATTTAAAATGAAACTCGACAGATTTGCGTGGGTAACGGTGATTCCGGCCAGCTGGGTATGTGTCTGTACGCTGACCGCCGCCTGGCAGAAGATTTTTGATCCCAATCCACGTATCGGTTTTCTCGCCCATGCGAATCAATATAAGGATGCCATCGCAGAAGGCATTGTTCTGGCACCAGCCAGGTCTATCGAGCAAATGCAGCAGGTCATCATTAATGATTATGTGAATGCCTCACTTGCGGGCCTGTTTATGCTGGTTTTAGTCAGCATGATTGTGTTTGGTATCAGAACGGTATTTCAGGCGCGCAGCACGGCACATCCGACAGTCAGAGAAGCACCGTTTGAATTACTGCCGACTCACGCAACGATCAAATAATACATATTAAGGAGAAATCCATGATTAGAAAATTACCCCGCACATTGCAACTTATCGCGCAAAGTTTCCGCCTGATGGTGGGCGTACCCGAATACAGCACGTATGTTAAACACATGGAATCCATGCATCCGGACCGTCCGATCATGTCCTACGAGGCATTTTTTCGGGAGCGGCAGGAAATGCGCTATGGCAGCAGCGGAAAGGTCAACCGGTGCTGCTGATTTCGAAATGAACCGCTGCGAAATGAATCGTTGTTAAGGTGCGCCGGGCAAATCGGGTAATTACATACCGTTTGCCCGGCGGGTTGCCGGTTGCGATGAAGATATTTTCATTCGGAGATAGCTTCATCGCAGCCATTGTCGCATATACTTTTCAATTTCGAGAATAAACAGGAACAATATGCCGGCGCACACGACCATGACGCCATCCCAGAAGGCGACCGGGCGGGTGCCGAACACCTGGTTGAAAAACGGGACATACGTAACGGCAAACTGCGCCAGCGTGATCGTGATCACGCCAATCAGCACGGGTGGTGTACCCACGACACCCCGCAGGGTGAGCGATGTACCGTGGACATAGCGGACACTGAACAGATAGAAGATTTCAAACACCACGATGACATTCACCACCAGTGTATGGCCTGCTTCCACCGGCATTCCCCGTGCCAGCGCGTAATAGAACATACCGAACGCAGCTGCCATAAACAGCGTGGCGACAAAAATAATCCGCCACAGCATAAAACCATCGATAATCGGTGCGTTGGCGCCGCGTGGCGGGCGTTGCATGGTGCCCGGCTCGGTCGGCTCGAAGGCCAGCACCAATCCCAGCGCCACGGAAGTCACCATGTTCACCCACAGTGTTTGCACCGGTGTGATCGGCAAGGGCAGGGCAAACATCACGGCGACAATAATCGCCATCACTTCGCCCGCGTTGGTCGGCAGCGTCCATGCAATGACCTTACGCAGGTTGTCGTAGACCGTGCGGCCTTCACGCACCGCCGCAGCGATGGAAGCGAAGTTGTCATCCGCCAGCACAATTTCCGCCGCTTCCTTGGCCACTGCCGTGCCTTTCCGTCCCATCGCCACGCCGACATCGGCTTGTTTCAGTGCCGGTGCGTCATTCACGCCGTCACCGGTCATTGCAATCACACTGCCTTCCGCCTGTAATGCGCGTACCAGCCGCAGCTTATGCTCCGGATTGGCGCGGGCAAATACCGTCACTTCCTTCACAATTTGATGCAATGCTGCATCATCCAGCGAGTCCAGCGCCGAACCGGTAAGCGTCTTGGGGTCATCGGCAATACCGAGCTGCCGTGCGATCGCCTGTGCGGTAACGGCGTGATCGCCGGTAATCATCACGACACGAATACCGGCAGTGCGGCAGTGATGCACCGCTTCAATCGCTTCCTCGCGCGGCGGATCAATCAATCCCACCAGCCCCAGCAGCGTCAGGCCGGTTTTTGCGTCGTCAAAAATGAGATCATTTTTCTCATGCGGCAGGGATTTCGTCGCCAGAGCAAGCACACGTTCACCCTGCGAGGCCAGCAGCTCGATCTGTTTAAACCACCAGTCCGCATCAATAGGTTTATCGCCATTGGCATAACGCTCCGTTTCGCACACGGCGATTACCTGCTCCGGCGCGCCTTTGAGCATTATGTATTTTTCGCCGCACTCGTGATCATGATGCAATGTCGCCATGAAACGGTGCTCGGCGTCGAACGGGATTTCATCGTTGCGCGGCAGCTGTTTGCGCAGCGCTTCCTGCTCATACCCGGCTTTCAACGCCAGGACGACCAGCGCTCCCTCCATCGGATCGCCTTCCACGTACCAGCCATTATCCGCCCGATTCAGAACAGCGTCATTGCACAATAATGCCGCACGGCAGAGTTCCTGCACCACCGGTTCATTCTCGATAGGAATATCCTTTCCATCACGCTGGAAGCCGAAACCGCCGCCCGGCTCATATCCCACACCGGTCACGCCGAATCGGCCGTCCGCAGTGACGACTGCCTGCACCGTCATCTCATTGCGGGTCAGCGTGCCTGTTTTATCCGAACAAATGACGGATACCGCGCCAAGTGTTTCCACGGCGGGCAGACGCCGGATAATGGCATTGCGTTTGGCCATGCGGTTGACGCCGATGGCCAGTGCGATGGTCATCACGGCAGGCAAGCCTTCCGGCACGACCGCAACAGCAAATCCTACCACGATCATGAAGGCATCCGCCAGATCATATCCGCGCAGCCCGTAAGCAGCGGCAAACAGCACGACTGCAACCGCCAGAATAATCAATGTCAATTGCTTGGCGAGTTTATCCATCTGCTTGAGCAGCGGGGTTTTCAGCAATGTCACATTACCCAGCATGGCGCTGATGCGGCCAAGCTCAGTATTGCCGCCAGTGCCGATTACCACGCCGGTGCCCTGACCGGCGGATACGAATGTACCGGAAAACGCCATACAGGATTGCTCGGCCAGCGGTGTTTTTTCATCGACAGGTGCAACGGATTTTTCCACCGGGACGGATTCTCCCGTCAAGGCGGCTTCTTCCATGCGCAGCGATTTTGCGTAGATCAGGCGTAGATCGGCAGGTACGCGATCACCAGCTTCCAGCACGACCATGTCGCCGGGGACAATCCGCTCAGCGTCCAGCGTCAGCCGTTTTCCATCGCGTAACACGGAAGCGCGCGGCGCGACCATGCTTTGAATGGCTTCCAGCGCTTTTTCGGCTTTTCCTTCCTGGACATAGCCGATGATGGTGTTGACGATGATCACCAATACAATGACCGCCGCATCCACGCCATGCCCCAGCAGTGCCGCAATCACCGATGACACGAGCATGATCCAGATCAACATATTGTTGATATGTGCCCAGAGACGGGCGTACCACGTGCGGCCTTCCGTCTGCGGCAGACGGTTAAAGCCATGTTCGACCAGCCGTTTCCCGGCTTCTTCGGCGCTCAGGCCCTCCGGTTTTGTCTGTACCGTTTGCAGTACCTGCTCAACCGGGTGGTTGTGCCATGTTTTTTCAGTAACCTCTGCTTGCTTCATTTGTACTGTCTTTCTCCATGATGAAATACGGCTTCAACGGAGCGATGAAGCCGTTTGGTTTCAGAACCGGAAGTGAATCCTCAGCTTCTGTACCAGATTTTCTGTTGCTGATGGTAAAACCTGGATTTCTATTTTCATTAACAGGTTAGCAGGCTGTTAAAGTGTTTTGACGACGATAATGATGGCCGGATCATCTTTGCGTATATGCGGAACGAATCCAAGATTTCCGGTCAGCCTCAGCATTGCAGTATTGGTGGCCAGCACTTCACCCTGCATGGTTTTAAATCCCTTTGCTTTTGCCGCCGTCATCAGGCAGGCCATCAGTTGTGAGCCGATCCCTTTCTTCTGCCATTGATCAGAAATAACCAGTGCGAATTCGCAACTCTCACCGTCAGGGTTGATGCTATAACGCGCCACGCCGATTTCCACTTCCTGTTGATTTTCGTTGATCACCGCGATGAGTGCCAGTTCCCGGTCATAGTCGATCTGCGTGAAGCGGATCAGCATCTGCGGCGTAAGATCATACAGCGATTGCATGAAGCGGAAATATTTCGATTGCGCCGAAAGATTATGCACAAAAATTTGTTCTATCCCGGCGTCTTCCGGACGGATCGGCCGCACGGTAATGTCGGTGCCATCGGCCAGCTGCCAGTGTTTCTGCAGATGCGCAGGGTAGGGGTGAATGGCCATATGCGCATAGGGTTTCAGAATAGACAACCGGTCATCGACAACGATGCGGACATCCACAGCCGCTACGCCCTGTTCATCCGCAAACAGCGGATTGATATCCAGTTCATGAATGCGCGGCAGTTCGCAGACCATTTCCGACAGGCGCCGCAGTATCTGATGAACGGCGGGAATGGAAACGGCAGGCAGATGGCGGAACGCATCCAGCAGCTTTGATACGCGGGTCTGGTAAATCAGATCGGAAATAATGAAATCATTGAGCGGCGGAATCGCTACGGCATGATCCCGGATGATTTCAACCATGGTGCCACCTGCGCCAAAACTGACTACCGGCCCAAAAACGGGGTCGCGCACCACGCCAGCAAGGAGCTCCCGGCCATGCGGATTACCATACATCCGTTCTACCGTAACGCCGTCCATCCGAGCCTCGGGGCGCAAGCCGCGCACGGTATTGATCAATTCATTGTAAGCGCTGCGCACGGTCTGGGCATCGGCAATATTCAACCTGACGCCATTGACGTCGGATTTGTGATTGATGTCCGGGGAATTGATTTTCATCGCCACCGGAAAACCGAGCGATTCGGCGGCAACTAGCGCCTCACTGGCGGAGCGCGCCGCCATTGCGGGCATGACGGGGATACCAAAAGCTGTCAGCAGCGCCCGGGCTTCCAGCGCATTCAACCGCGTGCGGCGTTCCGCCAGAACGCCATCGATAATCATCTGCGCGCCGTTGATATCCGGCTTGCTGCTCGGCGCCAGCGGCCCCGGCACTTGCATGAGCAGTTGCTGGTTCCGGTGATAATTGGTGAGATACGCAAATGCTTCAACCGCGACATCCGGATTCGGAAAAACAGGCACCGCATGTTTCGTAAACAGCTTCCACGCCGCGCTGACCTGCGATTCCCCCATCCAGCAGGCCAGCACGGGTTTATTTGCACCGGCGGCGACATCGATAACCGCCTGCGCCGCTTTAAGCGGCTCTGTCATCGCCTGCGGCGTCAGGATCACCAGCACGCCGTCCACTTGCGGATCCTTGAGACAGACCTCGACTGCGGCACGATAGCGTACATGCGTGGCATCGCCCAGAATATCGACCGGGTTGCTGTGCGACCAGTAGGGCGGCAAAACAGTATTCAGTTGCTGGATGCAGGATTCGGAGAGTTCAACGAGGTTGACACCCAGATCGATCGCGCGGTCGGCCGCCATAATGCCCGGCCCGCCGCCATTCGTAACGATAGCCAGGCGGTTGCCATGCACGCGCTGCGTTGTGGCGAGCAACTGGGCCGCGGAAAACAGTTGCTCAATTGTCATTACACGTACAACACCGGCGCGGCGCAATGCGGCGTCGAAGATATCATCGGCGCCAACCATCGCCCCGGTATGCGAAAACGCGGCATGCGCGCTTTCATGATGGCGGCCAACCTTGAGCACAATCACCGGTTTGATGCGTGCGGCACTGCGCAGGCCGCTCATGAATGTGCGTGCATCGCGTATGCCTTCGATGTAAAGCAGGATACTGCGGGTATTGGCATCCAGCGCGAGATAATCCAGTACATCGCCAAAATCGATATCAGCCGCGTTACCGAGTGACACCACGGCGGAAAATCCGATATTGCGCGCCGTGGCCCAGTCCAGGACGGCGGTGCACAAAGCGCCGGATTGCGATATCAACGCAAGATTGCCGCACAGCGCGTTATTTTTACTGAACGTCGCATTCAGCTGGATGGCGGGATGAATCAGGCCAAGGCAATTCGGCCCCAGGATGCGGATATTGTAACGGCGCGCTTCCGACAAAACAGCCTTACGGTAAACCGCAGCGTCGCCCTGTGTATTTTCAAAACCCGCGGAAAGAATAATCGCCGCACGCACGCCGTGTTCGCCGCACGCATGAACGATCTCCGGCACAGTCGGCGCAGGCGTGGCGATCACCGCCAGATCGATCGGCTCGCCGATCGTATGGATAGACGCATGGCATGGCCTGCGATGCAACGTTTTGTATTTCGGATTGACCGGATAAACAGGGCCGGTGAATCCAGACTCAATAATATTCCGGAACAAACGCGTGCCGACAGAATCGGGCAGCTTACTCGCGCCGAATACAGCAATCGCACGCGGGGTGAACAAACCATTCAAGTAATGTTGTCCCATGCTTTTTTCATTCCTTGCAGATTTTCATCAAGATTAACCCATAGGGGAAGGGTATCATCTTATTCCTGACAACAGGAGTCATTGAAGGTTGTCCGGCAGGACGGACAGATAAACAACGTGTATGTGGTGACTTGTGAAACGCACCCAATCCGACTGTACCGTTTTTCGACGCATGAAGGCAACCGTATTCAGTGTTCGATAGAAGGCTGACAAGCTTTTCAACCATGACCTGACAGTTCTCCCACGCGTAAACTGGCGCTATGACTCAACGGCAATTCTATCTTGGCAATACGAAAGCCCGATTACGCAAGGCTAATAGGGCCTACCGGACTGATTGCCAACTCGAATAATAATAGTGGGAGTGGGAACGGAAACAATAGTAATAATCGTATGCCTACCTGTGATACGGCCAATGCGCCCTCAGGTCTGCTTTACACCCAGAATGGCAATATCGTGAGCGTTACGACCAATGGACAATACATTCCATTGCCCGAAAACACCACTCTCTGCCCAATACCGCAATAGCCATCGGTTACGGGCATTTCTTTAATAACTTTTTATGCAGCAACTTCATCAGTAATTAAAGGAGTAGAAAATTCTGCTCTAGGTGTGAGTGCAAATCTCTTTACTCCAACACGCAAAATACTTGAAGCACAATATTGCACTATCAATGCACCGGAAGAGACAGTTGATCTCATTGTAAATACTGATTTTTGTTATGACATGACGGCAGAATTTGCTGAAACGACGCTTCCCGTGATGCGAGGCATAACACAATCAATCCGCCAGTGACTTTTGCTTCCAAAGGTGTTTTTAAGACCGTAGTGTCTCGACGCGATTGCTTTGCTAGCAGGGCAACAATAATTACCGATGCAGTCACAGGCGAAATGTGGGAACGTCAGGGAAATGGCAGTTATATCAAAGTAAGCAATTAATTCGCTACTGCTGGGCTCTGGATTAACGATCGTTTTAGATCGTCTGGAGTCTTGTGGTTTCTGGAACAGGGGTATTCTTCCAAAAATGGCTTTACTTGTAGTAATTCAGGAAGCCATCTGTCTAAATTACTTTGACAACGTATAAGCAGAGACAATTTGATATTTACACCACATAGTAAAACATGTCAGAGACTTACTTCCAGCCAATGCTGTTTTCTGCAACAGTGCCTTATGGCAGATTACAAACTGCAATCCAACTTATATTATTGGGTATGAACTGGGTATATCCTTGCTCTTTTAATTGTTCTTCCGTCCACAGTGAGCGGTGATTTTCATAGGGATTAGCCTCTATCTCCTGAGGGATGAACTCCTTTGGAGTACTCACCATTACCCCTCTTCTAGCAATCCGTTTTAAATGATACAAAACTCAATACCCTCTTCTGTAGTAAAATGTTCCAGGATATCTATAGCTATCACTAACTCATAACTATTATCTTTCAGATCAGGTAAAACAGTTAGTGCATCATCCCAATAGATTTTGTTATATGCATAGTCATGGACCACTGTGTGATAGGTATTAAATGCTTCAATACCATCAATACGTATCTGCCAATCACACTTTTCTCGCTGAGAAGCTTGATTTCCATTAACATTAAAAAGTTGCACATTCTCTAGGTTTGTGCGTGCAAGAAAACCATATTGTCCCATACCAACACCAACATCTAAAAGAGACGTAGGTTTAAATTCTTCTAAAAAACCCACAATAGATGAAAGTTGTGTGCTTTGACTGAATGGCATAAACACCTCTCTTTTCCAGAAAAATCTGATTACATAGTATCTTTAGCCAGTAGGTATTTAGGATTGGCTAAAGATACTACGTAAATCAGGAAAAAATAAAGAACTTTACTTAAAAATCTGTATATATGAAATGAGGGTCAATATTAACAGCAAGGCAAATTTGTTCTCATTCAAATTTCCACTACAGAGTCACTGTATTTATAGTCACAACATAATTTTAACATATTGATTTTTATTCGTTTATTGTTTATATTTTTAGGAGAATTGAATTTCAAATTAACTGACTGTTAAATAAAGGATACGCTAGCAGCATGAATCTACCGTGATATTATAATAGTTAGCGGCGCTACTCATATATAGAGGGAGAAGAGTTATTCTCTCCTACATGAAATTTCTGACCTGCATATACAACATCATATCCATAATTAAAAACACTATAATTTGTTAAATTGGTATTTGTTACAATTAAATTATCATTTCCGTTTCTGCATACAGCATTTGGAGAGCCAGAACTTGCAAAATATGGTGATGATCCTACTCCATATAAATAAGTGTCAACGAAAAGCTTAGTGACAATAATTCCCCCAGTATTCATACTATCAATAGCAGCACTAACGAACTCACCAATAACTCTATGTTCTAGGTTCTCAGTAGTGCCATGAGATGGATGAAAAGACAAAACAACAAGATTTGAAGAAGGTGCTTTAAGTTCAGTAAATTTTTGCTTAAAGAAATTTACCCTATTATCAAAACCAGCTTCTGCCGCTTTTTGATTATATGTGGCTCTGATATTGGCTAAAGTATATGGAGATATTTCTGTTCCACTTGGAAGATTATATTGTCAGGCATCAGATTCTAAATATCTTGCAGACGCCTCAAGCTCTAGTGTACGCTCAATTTCGCATTGTATACCTGTACTAAATTGACAACCAGTCCTTCCTTTACTACCAATTAATATAGCACAATAAGCATTTGACTCGGCACAGAAATCTTTTAGCAATGGATATACAGTTAATTCATCGTCAGGATGCACACCTACAAAAACATAATGAAACTGGTTATTAAAATTAGTGCTCCCTGGATCATAACAAAGTGGATCACTAGCGCATAGATCTGCGAGAGTCGTTGATATGTTTATGAAAAAAAGCGTAAAAGAATATATAATTAATCTAAATTTCTTAAACATATAGAATTACTCCTAGTAGGAAGGTGTTAAAATCCTGTGTCAACTTTGCAAATTGCTAAATGGATATACTGCTTGTTGAACTACCTCAACGGGTAATCCATCGGCACCATGAGTGTTGATGAGATGACCATTTTCAGCGGTACTATAAAAACCCCCTGAGCGATTTATAAATCCAGCGCTGCATCCAGAGACCATTCAAAATATATCACCAGCTGCGATAATGTCAAATTCCAATTTGGAAAAGGCAATATCCATTTCGTGCGGGACTGTAAATTAAACTGTGTAACTGTCTGGTTAAGCATATCCCGTCAAACGGTTTTCGAATTCGATCATAAAACGATTCAAAGCGGCTTTCCAGTTTTTTATCGGCATTGTCTAGTTTTTGGAAGCTTCCTGAATGGCCAGAAAAATGACTTTATTGGGCCGGGGTGGTGGGATTACGCCCTGCATAGCCCTTGCAGGGTGGATCCGTGATAGCGATCCGCCACGGTCAGGAGTGATGCAGCCTTTTGTTCAGGCTTCATTAGTATTGGAGAGGTAGTTTTGCGAATTGTCGCTGTGCTCCGAATCCGCCTGACGTTCCTTCATCGGAATTTGCCGAGGGCTGATGGATGCCGGACTATCATCGAAATTTTGTTCCGGGCGGGACGTTTTTCTTCACTATGGCCTTGCAAATTGCACCGGATAGCTTTCATTTGAGTCAAAATAAAATTGTACCCCACAGGGTTGCTTTATATCCGTTGTATTCTTGACTGGCCAGTATTATAATTGTTAGTCAACTAAAGTTGGTCAGGATATTTTATGAAAACTTATACGATATACAGCGCTAAGACTCATTACAAACGGTTCTTGACAAAAGCAGGTTAAGACGTTGGGGACTATGGGTTCCATCAGATTTTGTGACATCCTGAGTCACTGGGTTCAACCGCCGGATGCGGAAAACCGCATGTCCGGTGGTGTGGGAGAGGTGATGGGCGAAATCCCATCACCCCGGCCCGATCGCGAGCAATCCAGCTGAACTATCAAATTTCGATTTTTGCCGAATATCTCCGCAATGTGCGGGTGTAATTGAATTGGCCATCAGTTTTTAGCTGTCCGTTACACCCGGCGTGAGTAAAATTTTTTCAGGGAGTTTTTCTTGTAGTGAGTATGGACTTGCCTTGTTTTCCGAAACCCAGCGTTTCTCCGCCACTGATTCGAACGGTGGGGGCAGCTCGCCTTGAAGAGACCAAAGGTCGAATGGGGTTTCGTCGATGGAAATCTCCCAATCGTAGCCACGTTCTTTCACAAAAGGGGCAATCGTTTCATCAAGGGTCCGAATCCACCACTCCCGCAATATAGGGCCGGGTATGGTTCTGGCGATCTGGTCAATTTTAAAGCGAATAAAATTGTCATGAAGCTTTCCGCCAACGAAACAGCTGCCTTTATCAATTTCCTCGAAAATGATGACCACATAGAATTTCGGGATTGGCACACTGGCGTAAACTTTGGTAATCCGTTCGGATAACGCTTGCTTGTCTTCTGCGCTGAATGCATCGGCAGGGTGATAGATTTTCCATAATGGCATGATATCGTCTCCTTTAAAGTGAATGAATCATTTAAGTTTTTGGAAGAATGTTTTTCAAATATCGCGCTTGTATGGGTAAACCTCACCCAGCACGATTTTTTAATCTATAAAGAAAAAATGAGAATTTTCCAGTAACTGTCAGTTTGTATAAATTTTTTACCGATCGGTAAAAAATTATGCGTATAACTGTTTTCTATGTCAACTGGAATGATCAAAAAATATTCTTCATTTTATGAAAATCATAAATCGTTAATCATGCGCTCAGATAAAATTTCCCGGATTGCAGTGGAGTTTATGTAACATTAGTCGATGCGTCTGATGTTTTTTCCCTCAATAGAGACATTTCCGGCCGATTGGTATAATGCGCCATTTGAATGTTGAAATCTTTATGCGCTCAAAAACCGCAACGGCACGGCGTGGGCGTCCCCGTGCATTTGATCAGGAAGATGTCTTGGAAAAAGCAATGCTGGTCTTCTGGAAATATGGCTATGAAGGCGCTTCATTAGGGGCGTTAACCGAGGCAATGGGTATTAACAAACCCAGTATGTATTCGGTCTTTGGATCAAAGGAAGAATTATTCCGCAAGGTTATCGAGAAATATCTGGCCGGTCCTGTTTCTTTTGTTCCCGCAGCATTGAATGAGCCTACATTGCAAACAGTCCTGAGAACATTATTGACTAAATCTGTCGATTTCTTGACGGATAAACGCCACCCGCTTGGGTGTCTTGTGCTTCAAGGGGCATTAAACTGTGGGCAGGGTCATGAGAAGATAAAGAATGAGCTTATTGCTCAGCGGCTTGCTTATGAAAACGCGGTGCTTAAACGCCTTAAATTGGCTCAAGTGGAAAATGACCTGGATTGCCGGTTTGATGCAACCGTGCTAGCAAAATATATCGTCACAGTTCATCAGGGATTATCAGTACAGGCGGCAAGCGGCGCAACAAAAGAGGAGTTAATGGCCGTAGTGAATATGGTAATTTATAACTTTCCAAGTATCTGATTGCATTAGCCTGATGACAATTTTCTGAGCAATTTTTTATAGAAATAAGCAGCTAATTTATTCATAGAATGAGGGTTTTCTTTCAGGATATTTCAAAAGTTCCTGTTTTTTTACCGCGGCATCTCATCTTGGATTTTCCATCAGAAAATTTCTAATAATTCCAGATGCCATCATCACCTTCTTTCAGGCATGATCCATTAGCATCCAGTCCGTATGGGCACTCTATTTTTTCACCAGCAATTTTTTTTTCATAATTTTCCCTTTCTCTTTCATTAATCACCACCGGAGGACGACCACACGCGGCTATCAGCATAACTGACAGAGCAATAATAACTGCATTAATAATACGCTTCATAAAATAACTCCTTATAAGTTTTATACATGGTGATTTCCACAAAATTTCCAGAATGGAATTCTCCACTGCTTCTTATATAGAATAAAGACTGTTTTCTGGATAACATTGCTCCATCAATGGAACAATTGGTATGGAATTTCTGAATGACACAGCCCTGTTCGTGGAAGTTGTCAAGGCCGGGAGCTTTCGCAGTGCTTCCGTTGCCCGCCATTGTGTCATCTCACTGACAGGTTCTAAGAGGAAATTTTAGCATCCTGCTAAACCCTGCCCAGACGCTCCTGTAAGAACTTAATGAAGTGCTGTGTTTTTGCAGGCAGTAACCGGGTCTCCGTAACGGCGTAGACAGATACTGGAGTTCCATGCCATTGGGGCAGTACGCGACGCAATCGCCCACTGGCAAGATCATCAGCGACAATTTTTTCCAGCATCATGATGATGCCCATATCGAGTGTTGCCAAACGGCAAATCATGCCGACACTGTTGAGCGTGAACCGGCTGCCAATAGAAACTGTGGTGGTGTTTACTCCATCGTGCAGTGTCCACGTACTGGCCTTCATGATACCCAGACACTCATGATGCGCCAGATCGGCGGGCTCGGCAGGTTCTCCCGAGCATTCAAGATACTGGGGCGAAGCATAAAGGTATGCAGGGAGTACAGCCAATGGACGTGCGATCAGTTGTGAATTCTCCGGCTCTCCCATGCGGATTGCCACATCGAAAGGTTCACTCACCAGATCGACCCACCGTGACGTGAGATCGAAATCGAAGACGATGCCCGGATAGAGTCTTGCAAATTCGGCGATCAGGGGTGCCATGTAGGTCACGGCAAAATCTACAGGCAGTGAAGCGCGTAGCACGCCACTGGGCTGTGCGAGCATTTCGCCGAGCTGTTCGTGTGCGAGCCTGGCTTCATCGACGATGCGCTTACAGCGCTCGTAATAAATCTGACCTGCCTCGGTTAACTCGATCTTGCGTGTCGTGCGATGCAAAAGACGCA